>JAYEFW010000186.1:0-5888 GCA_034658795.1 Thermodesulfobacteriota bacterium | reverse complement strand
GTATTCTTCATCAGCATAACAATTGTCATGGGTCCTACACCACCCGGCACAGGTGTTATTGCAGCAGCTTTTTCTTTAACACTATCAAATTCAACATCACCTACTAAAATCGCCTTTCCTTCAGGCGTTTTTCCAATCCTGTTAACCCCGACATCAATAACAACAACTCCCTCTCCAACCATATCGCCGGTAACCGTTTTGGGATGACCGGTAGCGACTATAAGTATGTCTGCCCGTTTTGTATGGAAAGATATATCTTTAGTCCTTGTATGGCACAGAGTTACCGTTGCATTACCGGAGGGCCTCTTCTGAAGCATCAGATTTAGAACTGGTTTCCCAACGATGTTGCTTCTACCAACTATTACCACCTCGGCCCCCTCTGTTTTTACTCCTGAACGACTTAAAAGCTCCAATACTCCATGAGGTGTACATGGAAGAAAACATTTCTCGCCGATAACCATTTTGCCAACATTTACAGGATGAAAACCATCTACATCCTTGTTGGGATCTATTGCATAAAGTACACGGTTTTCATTAATGTGCTCAGGGAGAGGCAACTGTACTAAAATACCATGAATACTGGAATTATTGTTTAATTCATCAACCAACTTCAGAAGATCTTCCTCTGCAGTGTCTCCCGGCAAGTTGATCATCTTCGAATAAATACCCAGGTTATTACAAGACTTATCCTTTTGACCGACATATACCTTAGATGCAGGGTCATCACCCACAAGGACTGTGGCCAATCCAGGAGTCAAGCCATGTTTTTCCTTTAATTCCGCTATCTCTTGCTTAAGCTCTACCCTTATTTCTTTGGCTATTTCGGTACCACTGATAATTTTTGCGGACATTATTTAAATCTCCCATATCAAAAAAGTCCTTTTACTTTTCCGGTCTCAACATCTACATCAATACGCCTGTAAGCCGGATTTGAGCTGGTTCCCGGCATCAGACTAATAGTGCCTGCGCAGGGACACAAAAACTTCGCCCCGGAATAAATCAGCACGTCGCGAATCGGCAGTGTCCAGCCGCCGGGGACCCCTTTAATGGTCGGATCATGGCTAAGACTGAGATGTGTTTTCACCATCATAGTGGCGTAGTCATCATATTGGGAGTCCCCCTCAAGCATTTTGGCCTTGCTCTCAGCCTCGGGTGTCCAGGCAACTCCGTCTGCGCCATACACTTCTTTGGCAATCATTTCCACTCGGTCACGAAGCTTCATCTCCAGAGGATACAGATATTTGAAATTGCTCTCTTCATTACAGGCATCAATGACTGCATCAGCAAATTCCAGAGCGCCTTCACCGCCATCGGCCCAGTGAGTGGATTTGGCACAACGCGCCCCTGCCGCCTCGGCCGCCCTTCTGACCGCTTCAATCTCATCATGCGTATCGGTATGGAAACAGTTAATACAAACCACAGGATTGATCCCTGCCTTGCGGATTGTGTTGATATGATGGACCATGTTTTCACAACCTCTTTCCACCAATTCCACATTCTCCTTAATATACTCTTCAGCAAGCGGCAGACCTGCAACAACACTGGGGCCTCCACCATGCATCTTAAGTGCACGAATGGTAGACGTCAAGACAGAGACATGGGGTTTCAGTCCGCTGTATCGACACTTGACATTCCAAAATTTTTCAAAGCCGATATCCGCCCCAAAACCGCTCTCAGTGACATGGTAATCAAACATCTTAAGCCCGATGCGGTCTGAAATAATGGAAGACTGGCCCACGGCGATGTTGGCAAAAGGACCGGCATGTACCATGCACGGCTGATACTCAGCAGTGCACATGAGTGTTGGATTGATTGTATTGCGCATCCATGCGGTCATGGCTCCGCCTACTTCCAGGTCGCCCGTGGTTACCGGCTTGCCGCTCTTGTCAAAGGCCAGGGTGATTTTGTCGAGACGGTTCCTCAAGTCCGCCAGATCCCGAATAATGGAAAGAATAGCCATACATTCGGAACCTACGGCAATGCCGAACTTGGACTGCATGGTAAATCCGTCAAAACGCCCGCCAATGCCGATGATTATGTTTCTCAAGGCCTGGGCACAGTAGTCGATGATCCAGCCCATTTCAACGCGGGTAGGATCGACGTTAAGACGACGCATGCCGGTGAGCCTTTGCAGTTGTTCATCATTGTAGTTGCGCTCGTGCTGCATGCGGGCCGTAATGGCCACCATAGCAAGATTGTGGGCGTTCATGATGTCATTGATATCGCCCGTAAGCCCCAGGGAAAACTCCGTCATGGGAATAAGCAGGGAGATGCCGCCTCCGGCCGCTGTACCCTTAATGTTCATGGTGGGACCGCCTGAAGGCTGTCTCAGAGCGCCGCCAACGTTTACGCCACGCTTGCCAAGGCCTTCCATAAGGCCGCATGCGGTAGTGCTCTTTCCTTCGCCGAGTGGCGTGGGAGTAATAGCGGTAACTTCTATATACTTTCCATCGGGCTTGTCTTTCAGGCGATCAATGATCTTAAGAAAGTCAAGCTTTGCCAACCTCCCCATGGGAAGGATCTCCTCTTTTTCGAGGCCGAGTTTTTCCCTCCACTCCTCCGGCATAGGCATGCTCTTTTCCGCATCTTCAGAAATCTGCCAGTCCTTGTACTTGGTTGGATCCAGAGCCATAGCTTCCTCCTTTTTAACCAAAAATTGCTCTTACAAATTTGATATTAAGAAAATGTATACAATCTTTATTTCTATATTTCCATAATTTACTGAATCAAATTTATTTATTTATGATATATGTAAATGATGTTTTTTATTTAGTCAAGTAAAAAAAATCATTTAGTAAATTGGTGACTACTCCGGTGGATAGTGTGGAAATTGGAAATCTGGCCTTCGTGCTTTTGTACTGTTCTCCCCAATTTCTACTTTCCAATTTCAAGTTTCAAGCCCTGAACGGCTATAACTATATAAACAAGGAGGCATTTTTTTGCATTATATCATAGTCATTCTCGGTCAAACCCGCCCCGTAAACAATTTTTTTTGCCATTTTTTCATCAATCAAATCTTCGGGCGCATGAGCATCGGTGTTGATGACAAGCTTTGCACCTGTTTTCCTGGCAAGCTTCGCAACATGTCCGTTTGTCAGAGAATGTCCCTTACGCGCTGATATTTCCAAAAAAATTCCATTCTCTTTTGCTTTAAAAACTTCCTCCTCACTTATCAGGCCAGGGTGCGCCAGAATGTCGATATCTGCCTCTATCGCAGCATTATTAGTGCCTGGAGCAACTGGTTCTACAATTGTTTCTCCATGCACTATAATAACCTTTGCTCCTAAAGAGCGCGCATTTTTTGCTGCATCTGATATCAGGCCTGGCGGTACATGTGTTATTTCTATACCGGGAACAATCTTTATGCTTAAAACGCCATTTAGTTTCTCTGCTATGGCGACTATTCTTGGAACTATAAAATCAATATTTGAAAAATCACCATGATCCGTTATTCCTATTGCTTTTAATCCAACAAACTCCGCCCTTCTGACAAGCTCGGAAGGTATCAAAACGCCATCACTGAAAACCGTATGTGTATGAAGATCTATCATACCTTATATCTCCCAAAATCTTCAGGCGAAAGCTTTTCAAGATAATCCGCCCACTTTTTTCCCTCTTCGGTATTATCAAGGGCTTCAGCATGGGTATCCGACATTTTCGACTTTTCAATAACATCATCATCAACATAAATTGGTGCATTATATCGAAGTGCCAAAGCAATTGCATCGCTGGGTCGTGCATCCATACTGAAATCGCCTTTTTCATAAATAAAATATATTCTCGCGTAGAAAGTGTTGTTTTTTAAATCACACACCTCAACCTTTTGTATTTTGATATCAAGAAGATCGGTAAAATTCTTAAAAAGATCGTGAGTCATGGGGCGTTCAAACTTAATATCTTGAAGAGTTGAAGCAATAGAAGTAGCTTCAAGCAACCCTATCCATATAGGAATTGCCTGATCATCTTTATCAGACTTTAAAATAATGATCGGTGTGTTTGAAGCCGGATCAATTGTCAGTCCCGCTATGCTAACTTTAAGCAGCATAACTTTGTTCTCCTTTCAATGCTGGTTTTCCCAAGAGCGAATGCGAATATGCTTTCTCAATTTTCACGTTCACTATTTTCCCTTTTAATATTCTATCGCGTGGAATAGTGGCCTCACTCTGTATAAAGTTTACTACCTTGTTGGTTTCAGTACGCCCTGACCACTGAACGTATTGATTTTTACTTTGGGCATCATCGCTATCCACCTTCTTTTTACTTAAACCTTCAACAAGGACCAACTCATTTGATCCAACCAGAACCCTGTTCTTTCTGGTTGTAAAATATTCCTGCAAATTCAGCAGGGTTTGCAATCTGTCTTTCTTTTCCTGCTCTGTAATTTTGTCTGCAAAACGGGCTGCCGGTGCATTTGGTCTGTCGGAATACTTAAATGCAAAAATACTATCAAATTCCACTTCTTTTATTAAATTCAAAGTTTCTTCAAAATCAGCTCTTGTTTCTCCTGGAAAGCCGACAATAATATCAGAAGTAATAGCTATACCTGGGCAATTATTGCGCAGTTTACCTATTTTTTCAAGATACAACTCCCTGTTATATTTCCTGTTCATTCTTTTTAAAATTCTGTTTGATCCGGACTGAACAGGCAAATGTATATGGTTGCACAGCTTATCAAGGTCTTTGAAAGCGCTGATAAGATCATCTGACAGATCTTTTGGATGAGAAGTAGTAAATCTGATTCTAAAAAGTCCATCTATTTCATTTACCCTGGCCAAAAGTTGCGGGAATGAGTTCAGATTTTCCTTTTTGCCATAACTGTTTACATTCTGACCAAGAAGAGTAACCTCTCGAACACCGGTTTTAACGAGATCTCTGACTTCACCCACTATGCTTTCAGGGAATCTGCTTGTTTCTCTGCCCCTGACATATGGTACTACACAATAAGTGCAAAAATTGTCACAGCCCCTCATAATTGTCACAAAGCTTGTAACTTTTGGATCAGTTCTATCCATAGGTGATTCCGTTATAGATTCAAGCTCTTCTATGATTTCTGACATTTCAACATCGACAAGGCTGCATCTTTCTGATTCTATTTTTTCTATAAGATAAGGCAAACGTAATATAGCATGTGTTCCGAAAACCAAATCTACATGCGGCATACGTTCCATGATCTTATCGCCTTCCTGCTGAGCCACGCAACCACCAACACCTATAATCAAATCTGGTTTTCTTCTTTTAAGGCCTGCAAGACGTCCTAAAAAACTAAAAACTTTCTGTTCAGCCTTTTCCCTGATGGCACATGTATTAACAATTATAAGATCAGCAACTTCAAAAGACGAAGCTATCTTGTATCCCAATGGAGCTAATATCTTTTCAATCTGTTCGGAGTCATAAACATTCATCTGACATCCTATGGTATTTATGTAAAGATATTTTGTTTTCATGCTTTTGTACTGTTCTTCCCAATTTCCAATTTCTATTTTAATCTCACCCTAATTTCTACTTTCCAATTTCAAGTTTCAAGCCGTGAACGACTACCTTTTTTACATCCTGAACTTCTATCCTGACATTTCCGAAAGAAGATATACCATAGCAATTTTTGTCCTTATCTATCAGGATTTCAAGAGCTTTTCCGTCCTTTAAATTTACCTTGGCCTTAACATGATCATCCTGTAAAATAAATAAAACCGAGTCTATCTTGTCAAAATCAATTGATATCTCAGCCCGACCAAATTTGCCGATAAAATAAGTCTGGCCTTCAAATGAAAACTTTTCAAGATCCATCGAAACATCAGTCTGGTCCACAAGTGTGGCAGTATGGTTTTTTTCAGGCTCAGGGATATCAATGACACCCCTTTCTCCCATATTCCCCATTCCAACTGCAAGAA
>JAYEFW010000185.1:0-3161 GCA_034658795.1 Thermodesulfobacteriota bacterium | reverse complement strand
TCTAAATCAGCAATATCCTTTTTTCTGCCAGAAGCTCTTTTATTTAAAATATAATGATTTCTCCCAATATAATATACTGAAATGTCGTCATAATTTCCTGTGTCACATTCTTTAAAGGCTTCATCCCAAGAGATACCGGATATTGATGTAATAATATCAATACGCACCGGTGGATATCCAAGTTGGATAACATTATTGGGATTTTTCAAATCTTCTATCTTTAAACCAACCGATCCAAAACCGAATTCTTCAAGTGCTTTTAAGATGCGTATCGCGTTTTCTGTGTCTGGTTTAACGAATAAGTCAATATCTCCCGTGTATCGAGGAGCGCCATGAAAAGCTAGCGCGTAGCCACCTACTATAAGGTATTTAACTTTATGTACGTTGAACAACTCTAACAACTCTTTGAAGTCTTGTTGTACCTCCATGATGTTGTCTCCTCAGATAGTCAACTGTTGCAACCCTCTCTTCAGGTGATTTGCTCAACCAGTATTTCAAATCATCTAAAATTAAATCGTTATCATATAATTTTTTTATCTTAACGACTTTTTTAATCATTTGACTGTTCCTATGTTTAAATTTTTTATGCCGAACAATTTAAATCTTGATTTCCATCATAGATTAATATGAGTTTATTTTTCAGTTTTCAACCTGAGCAGTTATATTTTCATCCTTATCTTTATGGCATTCGCATGTGCATCAAGTCCTTCTATTTCCGCAAGGCGGATGATGTCTTTTGCTTCTCGTTTGAAGGCTTCTTTAGAATAATGAATAAGACTTGTCTTTTTGACAAAGTTATCTACAGATAAAGCTGAAGCAAATCTGGCTGCTCCTGCGGTAGGAAGCACATGGTTCGGGCCGGCTATATAATCGCCGACAGGCTCCGGCGTGTAATCCCCGACAAATATAGCGCCGGCATTCCTTATCTTTCCGATATACTCAAATGGATTATCTATGTGAAGCTCCAAATGCTCCGGGGCAATCCTGTTTGCAAGTTCTATGCAGGTCGTGAGATCAGGCATAACTATAATTGCTCCGAAACTGTCAAGAGACTTTCCGGCTATGTCTTTTCTGTCCAGATATTTTAGCTGCTCTTCTACTGCTATATCAACGGCCTTTGCTGTTTCTTCGGAATTTGTTACAAGTATAGCAGATGCCATTGTGTCGTGTTCTGCCTGTGAAAGCAGGTCAGCCGCTGTGAATTCCGGGTTTGTAGTGTTGTCTGCGATTATCAGTATTTCACTTGGACCCGCTATCATATCTATCCCGACTGTTCCTGAAACAATTTTTTTAGCCAGAGTAACATAAATATTTCCGGGTCCGACTATGACATCGTTTTTTGGAACTGTTTCTGTGCCGTATGCCAGTGCACCAATCGCCCATGCGCTTCCAAGCTTGTAAATTTCTTTGATTCCTACTTTTTTTGCCGCAACAAGAAGATGGGGATTTACAGTTCCGTCTTTTGTGGGCGGAGTTGCCATTGCTATATGTTTTACACCAGCTATTCCTGCCGGGATTGCACCCATGAGGACAGAAGAAACAAGGGGGGTCTTTCCTCCTTTTCCGCCTGGTACGTAAACTCCAGCCGAATCAACCGGGTTTACTATTTGTCCCAGAAAAGCACCTGGGCGATCTGTATTTATCCATGAATTGCATAATTGGTGTTTATGAAATGATTCGATATGAGATATTGCTCTGTTTAAAGAGCGCATAAATGTTCTTTCGACTTTCTTTGCAGCAGCTTTAATTTCGTCGGATGTTACCCTGATAGATTTTATTGAAAGGCCTGGGGAGTCAAACTGATTTGCGTATTTAATAAGGGCATTGTCGCGGTTTTTTCTGACATCTTCAAGTATTTGCGAAACTTTAAGATAATCTTTTTTCTTAAAACCAAGCCCTCGATTTATAATAGATGCAACCCTTGTTTCAGCCGATTTTGAAGGGTATGTGTAAATTTTCATAAAAGTTACCTTGTTTTGATTTTGGGGTTGTTAAAAATAGTTCAATCTAAAATATAAGCCAACTGTTTGTCAATACTCGAAACTTTATACCTCGAAAAGCCACAACTTACGATTTTTCGCTGGCCCTGAACATCAATAGCTGTGTTGCTCAGGCTTGAAATAGCTCGCTATTCCGTACCTTCGCGCCTTGCTCTTGATGCTCATTGCTCACCGAAAAAAACGCAATTTATGACCTTCCGAGGTATAGCTTTGAAATTCGTGGAATACTCATTGACATATTTCTTTCCGTCTGTACAAATAAGATTCTTTGTAAAACGTTAGCGCTTTTAAATATTGGAGAAAAAACATTATGGAAAACAGAATTTATAATTTTAATGCAGGACCTGCAGCCCTTCCCCTGAGCGTTCTTGAGGAGATAAGGGATTCGTTTTTAAATTACAACGGATCCGGAATGTCTGTTACCGAGATCAGCCACAGATCAAAATGGTTTGATGACATAATTAATGATGCAAAAGAAAGAATAGAGAGCCTCTTAAAACTGGATGAAAAATTTCACGTGCTTTTCATACAGGGAGGAGCCAGTATGCAGTTCTGCATGATTCCCATGAACTTTCTTAGTAAAGAGAATGTGGCGGATTATGTTAATACAGGCACATGGTCAACTAAAGCAATAAAGGAAGCCGTGATACTGGATAAAAAAGTAAATATCGCAGCATCTTCCGAGGATAAAAATTTTACATATATACCCCGCAATATCCGGTTCAGTAGCGACAGCTCTTATGTTCATATTACATCAAATAACACAATAAAGGGAACCCAGTGGGCATCTTTTCCTGATACCGGCGGCGTTCCGCTAATAGCTGATATGTCTTCCGATATAATGAGCAGACAATTAGATATGAACAAATTCGGTTTGATATATGCGGGAGCGCAAAAAAATATCGGTCCTGCAGGGGTTTGCATGGTGATAATCCATGATGATATGCTGGAATTAGTGCAGGAAAATCTGCCTTCCATGCTGGACTATACAACTTACTCTTCCAAAAATTCAATGTATAATACCCCTCCGTGTTTTGCTGTTTATACTATTCAGCTTGTTATGAAATGGCTGGAAGAAGATATTGGCGGACTCGAAAACATGGAGAAAATAAACCGTAAAAAGGCTGAGTTATTATACGGTGTTATTGATTCAAGCGCCTT
>JAYEFW010000184.1:0-3171 GCA_034658795.1 Thermodesulfobacteriota bacterium | reverse complement strand
GTAAGCTTTAACTACGTTTCAAAAAACATAGAAAATTCGCAAAAATAAGAGAAAAACCGACTTGTCCAAATTTAATTAGAACTCATAACCTTAGGGAATTTCATTGAATATTCCATAATGAGAATTGCTGCTATTATCCATTGGGAGGTGCAGAGCAATGGCAAAAAGGATAAAGCAGAGGTTGCTCACAACCATTGAAGAGATTCCGGCAAGCAAATTAGGAGAAGTTCTTGATTTTATGGAGTTTCTTCTGGAAAAGGAACGTAATAAGAAAAAAGGGGAACTGGACATCGAACCAGGGAAGGATCCAATTCTGGAGTTTATAGGTGGCGTAGCGCACGGTTCTCTGTCCAAGGATATAGACAGTGAGCTTTATGGAGAGAAAGCTTGAAGCTTTTTATTGATACTTGGGGTTGGCTTCGCTGCGGGACAGAAAGGAATCCCGGCATCCCCGTCCCGCACAAACGTTCCCCGGGCTCACTCCTTCAGGGCATGTTACTTTTTCTGATCGTTCGTTCCGATCAGAAAAAGTAACATGCCCTTTGCGTCTTCGCGCCTTAGCGGTTCAAGGACACCAATTTTGACATTGTTTTATCGCCTTCATATTTTCCACGCTTTTATGCTAAAAAAACTATCTATATTTTTTGTTGAAAGGATAAAATTTGTTGATTTTTTTGGCTGGATGCATTTTCAGGAAGGATAGTCCGAGTCTCACATTTTCTTATTATAATAATCAAGGTTTGACCCCAGATTCACACTTTGCTTGGTCGAATTCCGCCCTTTTTATCTCCTCTTGCTGGTTCAAGGCCTCACGATCATCCTTGTACTGATTTACAAGTGCAATCAGCTCCTCAAAATTGGAGACATCCTGTTGCAAGCTCTGGACTGCGAGTTAACAGTAGGAGTCTGCGGAGATTTCTGCTGACGATATTCGGGGACAGAGAGTCAATGCCAAGACACCCGCTAAAACCAGAACGATCATTAAACTGCCATTGGGTTTGGATATGATTTGCATGGTTCAACATCCTTTCGTGAGTTATGGTTGGTTCATATAAAAGTTATTTATAAATTTATGCATGTCCCGTCAGTCCTCCTGTTGCTGATGTCTTTTTAAATTCATAAAGTGGAATATCCAATGTCATTTCTGTTTCTTGTGAATAAATAGTATGTTGAATTCTGTCTACTGTATCAGGATCAAAATATTGTTCACCACAAATTGGACAAATATCTGCTGGGACATCTTTAACTGCTACCCATTTCCCCTGATATTCCTGAATATAGGTAATTAATCGTTTTTCTGTTTCATTATGACATACAAGGCATTGCCCCATTGTTATCTTATCCTTATGCGATGATCGATCCATTTCTCAGGATATTGTTGCTTTAGCAATCTTATCCTGTACCGCAGCATGCTTTATGTTGAGAGTTAAGCCTAAGAGTTTTACAGTTTCGTTGCTTGCATGAAACAGGTCTGGAATACTTTGACAGCCAAAAGTTATTTATAATTTTATGCCCTACTTTCCTTTGTCCCCTACTTTCCTAAACCGAATGCCATTGCTTGATAGGCACGAGTAGGCCATTGTTAGCATCGTCTGATATCAAATCTGCTATTGACCCATTTAGAGCCTATTTCAGTAGGCCATGCACACATGGTTCGTGCCCTTACCAACTGGCCTTTTGGGTCGCGCTTAGTCGCCTACTGAAATAGGCTCTTAAGCTAATGCATACTGTTTTGGTGAATATGTAACAACCGATACTTCACTTTTTAACGATTTCAAGTGCTTTAACAATGCGAGAACTTGGTCAGTTGCTTTACCTCTCACAAAAGGCTCGTGGCAGTCTAAACAAATTTCAGCAGGCACGTTTTTTACTACAATTACAATATTTCTACTGACCACAAATGGAATAGTCGCCTTCTCATCTTCTAATAACCCGCCACAACTTGGGCAAATTTTACTTTTATTTGCGTGTACGCCAGTCATTTTCCCACCTTTCTTTTGAAGGTCTATAAACAGTTACAACAAAAATACGATCATTAACTTCATCAATGGCCACCACCGCATGCAATGGATTAGAGTATTCCATCATTCCCAGAACCAAACAATCAGGCAACGGTCGGTGGTTTGAAGGATAATCTTCAATGACTTCACAAGTTACTAAAGCTTCTTCGACCTCAAATCTTATCAAATCATCATTCAGCAATTCCGTAATTGCATGCCTTGACCAAAGTATTTTATGACCTTCAGGATCATTCCGATTTTCAACAGCTTTTGTACGAATGAAGTTTTGCTTATCAAGTTTCATAAATAATTTTGAGGTTGAGTTTTGTCAGCTACAATTCTGGGGCGCTCTTCTTTGATCGGTCTGTTTGATGACATCTCACACTTATATTCAAAGTACGTGAAGCTCTGTAACCGAGCCTTCCTCCAATCACCCCTTACCTTAGCCCTTCTTAGTGTCCCTTAGTGTCCTTCGTGGATAAATATCTGCGTTCATCAGCGTTTATCTGCGGTTCCGTCAAAAATCACGGCAAAATCGGCACCACAGGCTCCCCACTCCCCTTTAACGATTCATACTCCTCCAAGAGTGAACCTACCTGAGCCGACAGGTCGTCTATCTGCTGCTTTATATCAGGATTTGCTTCCAGATACGCATTTACTGCTCGCCCATTTTCTCCCATATACATTGCATATTCAGTATCAGTTATCCCAAATGACGAGAAAAGAGCTTCTTTTGCTTGGTCAAATTCCGCCCTCTTTATCTCCTCCTGCTGGTTCAAGTCCTCACGATCATCCTTGTATTGGTTTACAAGTGCAATCAGCTCCTCAAAATTGGAGACATCCTGTTGCAAGCTTTGGACTGCGAGTTGGCAATATGAGTCGACCGAGATTTCTGCTGACGATATTCGGGGATTGGCAGTTAATGTCAAGACACCCGCTAAAACCAGGACGATCATTAAACTACCATTGAGTTTGGATATGATTTGCATGGTCCAACATCCTTTTATAACTTATGCTCGGTTCATCTAAATGTTATTTATAAATTTATGGACGTTATATATTAAAAAATAATTGGCTTTTAAATATTTTTCATATGTGTTAAGAAAAAAATGAATAAATCAAATACGTTCGGCGAGAAAGCCCGATCACGGACGTTGAGGCGCTCATGACC
>JAYEFW010000183.1:0-3171 GCA_034658795.1 Thermodesulfobacteriota bacterium | reverse complement strand
GCCCTGCTTAATTACGAGAGAGCCAGACGATTTATACCGCGGGACGCTGATTTAAAATATAATATAGAATATGTACATGATCTGACTGAAGACAATTTAGCTCAGCCCGAGAACGTAATCAGCGAAATTTTCGGTGTTAATTTTTTTTCTCAAACAGAGCTTGCAACAGTTTTCTGCATGGTCAATCTGATGTTATTTTTGTTTTTGACGATTCGTATTTTTTTTAGAGCTGAATGGATTTTTTATGTTATTATTATTTTTTCAATATGTTGGATCGTTTCCGGCATTTCGTTCGGTATAATGCTCAAACAAACAATTTTTGACGACAGGGTCGTAATACTTGCAAAAGAAGTGGATGTTCTGGCAGGTCCCGACAAGGAAGATACTTTGCTTTTCAAAGTTCATGAAGGTACGCTGGCATATCAGGAAAGAAATGAATCCGGCTTTTCCCTCATCCGTTTGCCGGACAGTAAGCGAGGCTGGCTGGTTTCATCTGCAATAGAAGCGATATACATGGCAGGTGCAATACAAAAACAGGAATTAGAGGGTGCAAAACTTGAGTAATGTAATGAGTTTTTACAGGAAGAAGCTATGAAAGGTTATGTCCATATTTATACTGGAGATGGAAAAGGGAAAACCACTGCTGCGCTGGGTCTGTCAATAAGGGCGGCAGGTGCAGGTCTGAAAGTCTTTATAGCCCAGTTCATCAAAAAGGGAAATTACAGTGAAATTAAAGCGCTGAAAAAATTTTCCGATCTCATAACTGTTGAGCAGTTCGGTTTAGGCTGCTTCATTCGTGGCAAACCAACTGCCGAAGATATAGAAGCTGCACGAAAAGGAATTAAAAAAATAAAATCTATCGTTTCTTCAGGCAATTATAAAATAGTCATACTGGATGAAGCAAATGTTGCGGTTAAGCTCGGACTTTTTTCAGTTGAAGATCTTTTAGATATAATTGCTGATAAACCAGAAGAAGTTGAGATAGTAATCACAGGAAGAAATGCAGATCAAAGGCTCATCGAAAAATCGGATCTGGTTACTGAAATGAAAGAAATAAAACATTATTTCCAAAAAGGAGTAAAAGCCAGAGTTGGAATTGAAAAGTAATTTTATAAACTGAGACCTTTGAAAAATGCTCAATTTTGTTCAAGTTCAAGGAAGGCGAAAATTTTAAATGCAGGAATACATTGAGTATTTCGAGGCTTAAAATTTGAGCCTGACGCCGAAATTGGGCAAAAGGGGGCGTTTTGCAAAGGTCTCAAACTGCTGAGAGATACTGAATGAAGCCTCAAAGCTTTAAAGATAAAGCCATAAGGTTTGCAAAAACCTGGTATCTAATCACCCTGGCAGCCATTGGTGCATTTGCGGTAGGAACAGGTGCTTTTGATTTCAATTCCACCGTAACGTCATGGTATATATTATTAGGTACTGTTATAATTGCCGCTGGTCTTTTGGACATCGCACACCGCCTGAAAGGCCGTCTGCCGGCTCACTTTACCGCGCAGATTCAAGGCCCGCTTCTCTGGACAGTAACGGCATGGATGCTGTTGCGAATGTCCGGCCCTTATTCAAAACACACAATCATTATTCCAGCAGGATTTATCGCCTGGGTTGTAACAACATATCCTCCTAAAATTTTTCTTTTTCCAATTTTATTCGCTTTTATAATGGAAGCAGGCCTGACAATTACCAGTCGACAACCAGCAACTGAATTGGCTCTCAACATGCTTCTTTATGGGCTGATAGCCGTATTCCTGGTCTTGTTTGCACACAGCCAGGCGTATCGCAAAAAACTGGCCGGCTCAATTGCCAAAGCTAAAAAGAAATCAGATAACAGGGAATACGCCAATGATTTAGGAATAACTGCATCCGGACATTCCATACTTGAAACCCTGCCGGAATTTGAGGCAATAGAAAACAAGGAGCAACCCGGTGTCTCAACCATAGAAACTATTACCGACTCCTTTGACCTGCAATTAGAACTTATCAGACAGGCTCTTATTCTCACGACTGTTGCTGTGCTATGGCCGGATATACATGGACGCGAACTCAGACTGCGAAATATTTCGACTATTCGCAAAGACATACAGCAAGGCCCATACCCGATAGGAGCCGGAATTACCGGTGCGCTTCTCAGAGATAGAAATGAAATCACTCTGGCGCCGGTTAAGGCTGACTTTTCCGGTCTGCCATATTATATCAAAAAAGGAGGTGTCGGAAGCCTTTTAGCAGTTAACATCATGGATAATTTACAAGGAGAAACAAGCCATGTGGACAGAAAAGTTCCCGGCATTCTTTGTGTAGATCGCACTGAAAAGTCAGACTGGAATGAGTCTGAACTCACGATTCTCAAACTGCTGGGCAAAAAACTCTACCTGGATATCAATATGGGAAGGCAGATTTACACTATGAACCGTGAGCGAAATGCTTTTCAGCAAGTCTGCATAGGGCTGCGTGAACTTAACAGCGTTCTGGGTCTGGAACCTGTCTTCGATGCATCTATCAAAGCTGTCAGAACACTGGTACAGACTGATTTCATTGCTATCAGCCTGCTTCATGGCGAATACCACTCAATTGTCAGGGCTGAAGGATTGCATGCGAAAAATTTACCAGGGATGGAATTTTCAAAAAACGAAGGAATAGTCGGCCAGGCCATGAAAATCAACCGCTCTTTGCCGGCAGGAGCCGAATACAGAGGGCCAGCACCGATATTCAGCAAAGAACAACGATTCCCGGACTTTGGCTCATTGCTTATTCTGCCCCTACAGAAAGAAAAAGGCGACTCAATAGGAGCGCTGACTGTTGCGGCCAGAAAACCCGGAGTATTTACCAGACATCGCAGAGATATACTTGAACTGATTGCTGCTCAGGTGGCCATAAAAATCGACCTTGCTCAGGCTCATAAACAGATAAACAAAATTACTACAATATTGAGTTAGGGCTACAGCCCTTAGCGGTTTTTTATAAGCTCCAACGCTTTTTTGAATTTATTGCTTATCAACTCTGTCATATCAACCGCATCTTCCAGCAGAAGGCCAACATCATTTGTGCCTTTTTCTTTTGTCTTTTTTGCCCAATCTCTATAGTTTTCAGCATGATCATCATTATGCTTAATCCAGTGCTCAAGTAGTTTGACCAATTTTTCATCAAATGTTAAACTATTATGTATTT
>JAYEFW010000182.1:0-3185 GCA_034658795.1 Thermodesulfobacteriota bacterium | reverse complement strand
AAAATGACTTAGCCGTGTCCTTCTTTTTGACTTGTAAAGATGAATTTGATAGATAAAATTGATCTGGAGAATTATCATATGAGGACGGAAGGTGAACCATGGAACAGATAAACCTTTATCCAGCTACGTTTGTAAGATTTTTTTAAACCAAAACTCAAAAAAGGATAATAAATGGAAAATAAACTACAGCTTCTTATAGAAAAGATAAAAAAACTGGAAAAAGAACTTGCCGAGGAAATTCAAAACCAGGAGGAGATGTTTTTTTATAAGATCCGCGGCGGAAAAGTGCTTTTTGAAAAGAATGTCAAAAAAAAGCATAAAGCTATTGTTAAAACTGTTTCACGTTATTTATCCGATGCAAAGCCATTGAACATTCTGACTGCACCGGTAATATGGTTTTGTATTTTCCCTGCCTTATTCATGGATTTAGTTGTAACGTTTTATCAGGCTATATGCTTTCGAGTATATGGCATGCCCAGGGTGAAACGAAACAAATACATTGTGATAGATCGTCGTTCTCTCAGTTACCTTAATGGAATTGAGAAACTGAATTGTGCATATTGTGGATACTTTAATGGGTTGATTGCATATGTCCAGGAAGTGGCCGCAAGAACTGAGCAGTATTGGTGTCCGATTAAACATGCCAGGAGAACCGCTTTAATTCATAGTCGTTATGGTAAATTTTTTGAGTATGGTGATGGAGATGGATATCGGAATAAAATAGAGGAAGTTCGCAGAGATTTTGATGATATCAAAGAAGGAAACTCGGGAAACTCGTTGGTGAATAGTTGACATTTATATTGAATAAGGAAATTTTATGAAATTAGGAATAGTTGGTCTTCCACAGTCTGGGAAGTCTACCATATTTGAAGCTTTAACAAAGAACACAATAGAAATCGGGAGCAAAAGTAAAGACCATATAGCTGCCGTAAGGGTTCCGGACGGGCGCGTGGATTTTTTAAGCGATATGTATAAGCCTAAAAAAACCATTTATGCCCAGGTTGAGTATTTTCTGCCCGGCATAGGAACGCAGAGCAAAGATAAAAACAAGGAGCAGAATATATGGACTAAAATAAGAGATTGCGATGCTTTGATCCATGTGGTTCGCAACTTTGCAGGATTTGGTTTTGATAAGCCTGAGCCTTTCAGCGATTTTGTTAAACTGGATCAGGAATTTATTATTGAAGATCTTGTTGTTATTGAAAAACGTCTGGAGCGCCTGCAACAGGACATGCAGCGCGGCAGGGATATAAATAAGGAGGAAGTCACTCTTTTAAAAGAATGCCTTGACAGTCTTGAAAAAGAGATTTCTTTAAGAAAAAACAGCGATCTATCCTCTGCGCATATTTTAAAGGGTTATGCGTTTGTGTCAGCAAAGCCGAAGCTGATTTTGTTTAACAATGAGGATGATGACGACGGAATCCCCGATGCAGAAGATGATACAACTTCCAAAGAAGACTGTATGGTGATAAGGGGCAAGCTGGAGCAAGAGCTTGCGCAGATGTCTGTTGAAGATACAAAAGACTTTCTTGATGAATTTAATATTACTGCTTCTGCTATGGACAGGGTCATCAAGCGGTCATATGCGCTGCTGGGTCTTATCTCTTTTTTTACTGTCGGCGAGGATGAGGTAAGGGCATGGACAACAAAGAAAAGAGCAACAGCGCTTGATGCTGCCGGAGTGATTCACACAGACTTCCAGAAAGGATTTATACGTGCAGAGGTTCTTTCCTATAATGATCTTATAGATGCCGGTACATATAATGAGGCAAGAAAGAAAGGCACTGTCAGGCTCGAGGGCAAAGAGTACTGCGTTCAGGATGGAGATATTATAAATTTCCGTTTTAATGTTTAGTTAAACCTTATTTCTTCTTTCAGCAGGCAGCATGCAATTTTGTATTCAGGTGTACCATTGCTTTTGTAGCTGAGATTTTCAGGCTGTATGAGCTTGTTCATAACACATCCCTCAGGTATGTTAAGATGAAAAAAATCGTTTTCATTTATTTTGCCTGTGTTGACGAGCCTGTTGTCTTTAAAGATCATGCTGTGCAAAGGGAAGTCTTCGCAGATAGGGCATCTGTAAACCCTTCCGTTGGGGAAGATGAAATAATTTTCTGCCACAAGACCCGCGCATTCAAAGGTTTCTTCGCTGCTTAAAAAAACTTTTGGATATGAGACGGTTATGCCGCGCTTTGCGACTTTTTCAGCAACGTCGGGTATTATGCTTAACCATTCGGATCTGGAAACCTGTAATTTTTCTTGATTTATTTGGGCCGGCTTACCCCTGATACCTATAACCTGCACGAAAAATCGTTCTATATTCAGATCATCCAACAGGGGCACCATCATTTTAAGCTCGTGTATATTGGCACTGCTTACTGTATAGATAAGGCTTGTGTCAAACCCCATGGAAACGGCTTTTCTTATACCTTCTATGCATTTGTCATATGATCCTTCTCCTCTGATCATATTGTTTGTCTTTCTTGTTGCCCCATCAAGGCTGAAACTGAAATAGTCAACATCATCAGGCGAAACTTTTGAAAGTATGTCATTAAAGAGATATCCGTTTGTGTCAACAGTTATGGAGTTGTACCCCATATTTTTTGCTTTTTTTATGGCAAAAGAAAGGTCGGGGTGAATGGTAGGCTCTCCACCTAAAAAAATGACATTGGCAATATTGCTTTTTTCGGCAAAAGCGCCGAGCCATGCCTCTATTGTTGACAAAGGAAGGGTGTTTTCTCCATGCTGTTCTCTGTTTATATAACAGTGCCGGCAATTGAGATTGCACTTTGTTAGAATATGAAAGAACACATTTGTGGAATTTTTTGAAAAGGAAACTGTTTTTTTCATTTAATCTTTTCTGTCAGTACTTTCAGTTGCTTTTTGGTTTCGATAAGTTCTTCGTTTGTTAATCGTAATCGGGTTGATAGATATTCCGCAAACACTTTATACAATAAGAGCAGAAAATTTGCAGTTTCATCATCTGAAGGGAGCCTGTCGGTAGCAGCGGTGTTAACGGCAAGACATATTGTTTCCTCCTCTGCATAGACCGATGCCGACCTGCTTAACCTGTCCAGAATTCTCATTTCGCCGAAAATTTCACCGGATTTACTTATTGTGCTGATAGTAACTCCATTTTTTTCTATTCGTACCTTGCCGGAAAGAATAAAGTAAAACCACGGGTC
>JAYEFW010000181.1:0-3246 GCA_034658795.1 Thermodesulfobacteriota bacterium | reverse complement strand
ACGGCTACAAGGACAGAAATAGAGGTCAAGGAAGTGCCGATGTCCGTAGAGGTAGTAACAAGAGAGGAAATAGATGCTCTGGATGCTGATAATGTAATTGATATCTTGCGCTTTTCCACAGGTATCAGTTTTTACAGGGATAAGAATTACAGAACTCCCATGATAAGAGGATTTGAAGGCAGACACTCACTTGTTTTAATAAATGGCAGGCGTATAGCGAGTAGATCGTCAGGAGGGGACCCATTCTGGTTCAGCACAAACAATATCGAACGTATAGAGATTGTCCGCGGGCCGGCAAGTTCCCTTTACGGCTCAGATGCCTTAGGCGGGGTAATTAATATTATTACGAAAAGGCCAAAAAAGGGATTTACTTTAGATTTTTCCACAAAATACGGTAGTTATGCCGATGAATCCGATACCACTACCGGCAAATTTTATTCAGGTTACGGAGCTGAGAAATGGGGAGTTAGCATTTCCAGCTATTTTGTGAATCGGAATCCATACAATAGCCCAACAGGAGATACCTGTTGCGGTGATTATGAATACAACAATGTAGCAGGAAATTTTTATTACAATTTTTCAAAGGCATTGAGTCTAATGGCAGACGTCGATTACATGAAAGACGATGAGGATGACCGGATTCTGCACCCAAAAGGGTGGTTATATACTTTAGATGCCGAGGAGGAACTAAAGGACTTTTCTTTAAAATTGGACTTTAATAGATCTACCCTGAAAGGGTTTTTGCGAGGTTATTATTCAGAAAGATATCATGACGGAGAAGAACGCTACTTAAACGATACTCTTATAAAAGGATCTATGAAAGAAGCGGGTACTATAAAAGATTTTGTAGATGGGCATAGAAAAACAAAGGTAGTTGAATACCAGATGAGTGCTCTCTTTCTTGATTCCCACCTTTTTACCCTGGGTGGGGATTTCAGACGCGAAAGCTTCAGAACAACCAATATTAATACCGGTCATGATTATTTCTGGTCTGCAAAAGACGGGATGACTAAACGCGGTTCAGGTTCAGATATTGATTATTGGGCATTTTATCTCCAGGACGAATGGCAAATAGGAGATAAGTTACTTGTAGTTCCCGGACTTCGGTATGATCACAGTGAGTTTGGAGACGAAGTCAGTCCAAAGGTTGGGCTAACATATAATCTTCTTCCTAACTTTAGAACAAAGTTTAACTATGCTCATGGTTTCAGAGCACCGATGGCAGGGGATTTTAGTGCTGAAAAATTCATAACCGGGAAGAAATTACACGTGATTGGTAACCCTGACTTAGATTCGGAAAGCTTAGATAGCTATGAAGTGGCTTTAGAAGGAGAATACGGAAGATTTTCAGGCAGAATAGCCTGTTTTTATAATGATGTGACAGATTTAATTGAAAAGGTAAGAAAGGGGCCTGACCCTGACAATCCTGGTTGGACCCTTGTTGAAAATGAAAATATTTCCAAGGCCCATATTCAAGGATTAGAAATAGAAGCTGGAGTATCAATTTCTGAAGAACTTTTTCTTAGTGCAAGCTATGCCTGTCTCGACGCAGAGAATGCTGACACAAAAGAGAGATTGGAATGGCGGGCGCGAAATCGCTGGATTGGGAAACTGAGCTATAACCTGGCCAAATATCAAATTAAGGCCAATTTTTGGGGTGAATACACAGGTGATTATTTGCTTGCAGAAAAAAATTACAGCTATGCTCTATTCTATCTCAACGCAGCTAAAGGAATTGGCAAGCACCTTGAGGTTTTTGTTGGAGTGGACAATCTATTTGATAAGGAAGTAAAGGATTTAGAAATGCCTGTTTTGGGTGCCTTTTATTATGGTGGTTTAAGAATCAGGTTTTAGGCCCGTCAGTTGAAACGCAAATTGCAATCTTCCGAGATATAGTAAAGGAGAACGTATAATGAAAATGAAACGGCTAAAAACGATCCTATGTTTTTTTTCCCTGATATTTGCCTATGTCTTTGTCGTACATGCAGATGAGATCGGTTATAAACAGTCAGAGGTAAAGCTTGAAAAAACTGTTGTTACCAGCACTCTAACTCCCAAAGTGATAAAAGAAGCGCCGGGCGCTTTGGAGGTAATTACGGCGGAAGAAATCAGAGTCAAGGGGGCGGAAACCGTTGTGCAGGTTCTTGAAGATGCGGTAGGCATTGATCTGGATCATGTCGCGGGAAGAGGTTACATTCCACAAATAAGAGGCTTGAGCAACAAGAGGACGCTGATTCTTATTGATGGAATGAGATTTTCCACAGGTTTCAGGGATACCACTGTTGATTTGACCGAGTTTCCAACAGAAATTATTGAGCGAATTGAGATAGTTCGGGGTCCGAACTCAGCGCTCTATGGGAGTGAAGCGATTGGCGGAGTAATTAATATCATAACAAAAAAAGCTCCGAAAAAATTATCGGAAAGCGTTACCGTGCGATATGGCCGGAACACTTATGGCGAAGCTGAAAATTATATCTTTAAAGGTTCCATTGGCGACACTTTTGAAAATCTTGGCATCATTGTATCAGGTCACGTTAATCGGTCGGATGCATTTGATCGGGATATGGATGATAATGAGACCGATTTTGACGATGAAGAAAAATACTCCGGCTTGCTCAAGCTTAATTATTCTTTTGCTGATAATCATCGATTTTCTGCCGGAGTCTTTTATTCCGACGCTTCCAGAAAAGGAATACGACCAAAATACGGACTGGAATGGGACAGGAATGCCGATTCCGACAGAACCTCTACTTTTCTTCAGTATAACGGTGTTATCAAGGATAGTACCGTTATGGTGCGCGGTTACTACTCCGACTTTGAGTCAGACAGGAGTTATATTGATATCGGCGATCCTTATGACGATCCCAAACTTCAGAACAAGGCAAAGCAACAGCCTGACAGGGAGGACTTTAACATCAAAAACGAGCTCTATCAGGTTGAATCAAGAGCAAGCCGGATATTTGCTCAAAGTCATCTAATTACTCTTGGACTGGAATACAGGGAAGAGGAACGATCCGGAAAGGAAAATCGTGGAGAGAAGGAACTTAATGAATCGACTAATAACAGGGCGGTTTTCCTCCAGGATGACTTTCCCATTTTTGATTGTTTACAGGTCACGGCCGGTATCCGGCTGGATGATCATTCCGATTTTGGTTCCGAGGTGAGTCCGCGCTTTAGTCTCAACTACTATCTGTTGGATAATCTTCGCTTTAAGGCTTCTTATGGTGAAGGGTTTCGAGCGCCGTC
>JAYEFW010000180.1:0-3252 GCA_034658795.1 Thermodesulfobacteriota bacterium | reverse complement strand
GTTAGAAGCAAATTGGTGGGAGAACAAGTGGTTTCAATCACTTTGGCTTATGTTCCCCTGGATCTGATTCTGCCTGATCAGCCGAACCGCGCAGTACGGACCCGTATGCTGCGTGGTGTGGGAGGGGCGGCCTGTGAGGGTCGCTCCTATCCCGATAGCGCATATGCCGTTTGAAAAGTCTGAACCCGTTCATTTACGCACTACTTTTACGCTATCAATTGATGTAGCACCACGCGGTAGAGCTTGTAATCCCAGCCAGTTATTCCTACTCGCCGAATTTCGGAGATAATTTGCGAACACTTGGGAAGCATCAAGATTTGTTGCCACAACGAACACAAGAAACTCCTCCCCTATATTTTTAGGTCTTTTGGCTCTTTGCATATTCCCGAAATCCCCCAGAACTCTATTCAATACTTGTTTATAAAGAAAAACGACAGCATTGAGCGCTTGATTCTGGGTACTTGCGGAAACACTTCTCTTTACCGCAAAGTATAATGTATTGTGAAATCTCCTTCTCTCCCATATCCTTGGGATGTTTTTTGCCATTAAACAGTAATAAATTTTCTGATCCAATTTGTATACGCCTGTTCTGTACGAATCGAATAATGCTTCTTACTTATTACGTGACGTACCTGATCCAATAGTTTCATCTTTAACTCCATTCCATTTTATCATGAACAATCAATTGCCTTTAAATATTGACAAATTGTTACTACTATGCAAAATAAAATCTAATCACATTATGTCCTAATCGGAATTTGTGAAATATCAGTTACGTTGTAACTTATTATCATATATCTTTTTATATCGCAACACTTTTTATACCCTTAAACGCTTTTTTCAAGATCAATATACGACTTAACCACATTATTTTTTATGATATCATAAGGTTAGAAAATTTACAAAAAAAGCACTTTGCGGGAAAACAGTCGCATATTAGAAATAGGCTGAATTTTAACGGTATTTCACATTTTAATATAAAACAAGGTTAATATTAATATACTGTATCGTTTATACTTTATGATTTTATAGCGGCAATTAGCCGTAATTAGCTACAGCTATTAGGCCGTCTATTCTATGTTAGCACAATAAAAAACAAAACATGGAAGCACTCGGAAACAACTTTGCATTAGGCCTTGTCAGTAGCATCACGGCTGCAATCGTAATGATGGCCGTTTCCGTATTTTTTGTACGCATCGTCATCCCCAAGGTAAGAGGTATCCTTCTCAGAGTGCCAAACATCTCAGGAGAATGGGAAAGCAACGAAAAAACAGATGATGGCAAGGAAGTTAAAAGAAAACTAATAGTCCAACAATACGGGATTAGAGTAAAAGCAAAAGTCACCCGAGAACATTACAAAAAGAGAGTCTTTTATTATCAGGGTACCTTTCAAGCAGGCCAGTTGGTACTCCATTTCGAGGAAAAAGGTGGAGAAGGATATATTGTAGGTGCCATGGTGCTGAAACTATCATCAAGTAGGGAAGATCTGAACGGAAAGGCTGTTTATTTCCATCATAATTCCGGCGAGGTCGTATGTTCAGATCGATGGTACAAAAAGTGCTGACAATGGCTTCAAGCCGACGCGGTCGCTATCGCGCCCGCTCGGCTGAAGGCTGTCGTCGCTTTAAGGAGAGATCTCATGAGTTCAGGATGTCGTTACCGAACTTTCTCGGCGGCCTGAGTGTCGTCATTATAGTTTCCCTGGTAACGTGGGGATGGCAACATTTCAAAAAAGAAGAACCCAAGCTGCCTGGAATCTATGAGCTTACAGATGGTGACTTCGTATCTCATAAAACGTCTGTGCAGGGTTGGTATAGCGAAGCGGAGGCAAACGTAGATCTCTGGCTGGTCGTACAACCGGTTGAATCGCCACATTATCATCCTCAGCCTGGGCCAATTCCGAAAGATCAGGACGGCCAATGGCGAGGAATAGCATATTTGGGTGCGTCCCCTGAAAAAAATCCTCCTGAGCCAGCATCTGCAACGTGGTAGCCGCCTCGATCTTTGCTCATTTTGAGTTTGATCCCCCCGCCGGGCAATTGCGGGGTAAAGCCCATAGTTCTATTCTTCCCGTTTAAGAGAGCCGCTCCATGATTCGAAAACAGGCAAACCGTGCTGGTTTGGTTTTTCCTCCGGGGTATAGAACATTATATAGGGATTGCAAATAAATAACCTTTACACTTTATTATTATAAGATAAAGATTTAAGCTGTGCACCATAAGCGAAATCGACGTTCATCTAAAAAATGGAAAGTTTATTTATTTTTGATCCCTAAGTGTCGATTCTTTCATTAAGAAACCTCAGAATGGTTTCACTTTTCAACATTTCTTCCTCCATCCTATCCCTAATTTTTCATTCCTTCCATAGTTTTTACCTCCTTTTTATTGACTCCTGCGAAACCAGTCGTAATGTCTTTCCACTGAACCATACAGAAGCAATAATTATCACCACCCCAACTATATAAGCACCTGCGAACATACTACATTTCAAAGATTCAACCTCACCAGCCAAGGAAATAAACAATTCGGGATCTCCACGAACGAGGAGACTGGCACGAATGAACACGCCTGTGATGACAGCCAGCCATACAAATATTAGGAACAGCCGGGTAAAGCTCCCATAATGGGGCAGATACCAGCAATCGGAGTAATGCTGAAATACAGCAGAATCAGCATCTCCTTTACCTTTTCTAACTTCCCGCCATAAGATGATATACAATTGGCCGCTCTTGCTGACGGCAATCGCAAGCATCACTACCAGCGTAACGATAAAGAGAGGAAACAGAATGATGAGGTCAGTTAAGTCCAGAGGAATTGGTCCCAGTGGCGACTCCAGAGAATTGATTCTGTACTCAAGCTTTTCCATACTTGCTTGGGTCTTTATTAACTCCTCTTGGATTGTGTTTAAGTTTTCCTCCTGGTTTTTTCTCATCTTTTCGGTTTTATTCAGCAGGTGGGACACCTCGCTCATCACTGGGCCAAAGGATTCTTCCACTACCCCCAGAAGTTCCGAGGCAACCTCTACTTTGCCACCACTCCCCTCATAGCGATGCCAAAATTCAGGGTCAACTCCATCCAGATGTGTGCGGAGTTTCTCAATAGGCTCATGAGTTCTTTCTTTAAGTCTGGATACTTCAAGTCTTTTCTGCCCATGTCCCAGTTGTAAAACAGGGTCCACGACCTTTGTCTTAAGTTCGTTTACCACGTTATTAAACCAATTTTCAATGTACCAGCGCACGCCTGCTTCGAATGT
>JAYEFW010000179.1:0-3260 GCA_034658795.1 Thermodesulfobacteriota bacterium | reverse complement strand
TCCTCAAACTTAAGTCCCCAGTGGCTATGGCCCTTATGACCAGGGTAGCTGACTGCGTGCCGGTATTGCCTCCGCTGCCAATCAAAACAGGTATAAAAAAGGCCAAAGCAACAATGGCGGTTAAGGTATTCTCAAAGGCAGCGATAACGCTTGATGAAAGAAAACCCGCTACCAACAGAAGTGACAACCATATAATCCGCTTACGATACAAAGTCCAAACAGAGGCAGCGCTATAGCTCATATCTAAAGGAACGACGCTGGCCCCTTTATGGATATCTTCGGTAACTTCCTCTTCCAATACATCAAAGATATCATCCACTGTCACAATTCCTAACAATACATTTTCCGAATCAATTACAGGCAGGGCAAACAGATTATAGCGTTTTGTTATCTTAATGGCCTTCTCCTGGTCTTCATGAGCCAATATCGAAACAAACCTTTTGTCCATAAGAGATTCAACTTTTTGTTCCGGGTCTGCCAGGATCAATCTCCGTAAAGGTATATCGTCGAGCAAATGCCACTTTTCATCCACTACATAAGCTATATGAATTGTTTCGGCGTCACGCCCATACCGGTGAATGTGCTCCAATGCCTGCTCAATCGTCCAATGAGGGCGAATGGCGACATATTCCGGTGTCATCAACCGCCCAACACTTTCTTTTGGATAACCAAGTAACTCCAGTGACTCTCTGCGAATATCTGAAGAAAGTAAATTCAAAAGCCTCTGCGTTATTTCTCCTGGAAGTTCTTCAAATAACTCTGTTCTGTCATCGGGTGATAATTCTGAAATAATATCTCGAACATGTTCATTACTCATTTCCTGAAGAAGCGCCATTTGTTTATTGGACTCAACCTCACTAAATACACTGGCGGCCTGTTGTTTATGCAATAAACGGAAAAGGATGACCGCCTCTTCTACTCTTATGTTTTCAAATAAATCAGCTATATCCGGAGCCGGCCAATTAGAAAGTACTTCCTTAAGCCTTCGCCAATCCTTTTGTTTGATTAATTCTTGAATTTTGCTCCCAACAAATTCATCCGGCATTTTAATTCCCTCATCAGTTTCCAAAAATACATCGCAAAATCCAAACCTTGATTTTAAAGCGCTTTTTAATGATCTAACCTCTGCCTTACCAGAGGTTTTTATTCTTACTACCATTATTGTTTTATCCGGGGTTAATGCCCATATATGTATATGCTCTGCTTTTCCATTAAAATCATTAGAAATAAAATCTTTTATATCATCTAAATCAATGTCTGGAGGCGCTCCTTCCATAAGGATATGGAGACTATCCTTTATAAGAAAATAAGTTGGATATGCCGCAAGGATACCTATGACTATGCTTGCTATGGCATCCATTTGATAAAAATGAGTATATGCTATCACCAGTGATGATATAATTACTCCCACGGAACCTAATGTATCAACTAAAAGATGTAAGAAACTACCTCTTATATTGATGTCTTTTAACTCGGATTTTAAAGCATAAAGTCCATAACCATTAACTGCCAACCCTAACACAGCGATGTACAAAACCTTTTCCACTTCTATAGGTTGTGGCGCTATTATCCTTTCATATGCTTTGGTAAAGATGTAAAAAAGGACAAAACCTACCAACATCCCATTGAAAAGCCCTGCTAAAACCTTTGCCCTTTCATACCCAAATGTTTTATTTTTGTCAGGCGCCTTATTGCTTATGTTTTTTGCAAAAATAGCGATTAACTGTCCTGCCACGTTTGTGGCCATAAAGGCGGCATCTGTAAGTAAGGCGAGGCTGTTGCAATAAAGACCACCTATTAGCTCAATAAAAAAATATATTGCTGTCAAAAAGAAAACCTTGTTGAGGTTATTGCCGTTCATGAATTGTATCCTTAATGGGGTTATGATAGAAAGTGATCTTGTTAGCCACTGACCATGAGATTTCCGTGAATCAATTGTTACAATCGTGTTAAAAATGTCGCATTGCTGCACTTAGGGCTTTAAGGACTTGAAAACCTGGCTGCTGTGGTATATGCAAAGGAAAACTGTCTGGTTTGTCCATCGCGCGGGCAGTGAAGACAGACCGCAAGACAAAATTCTTTATCGGGAGGCACAATCTTTTTATGGCTGATATTCAATTTAAGAGGAGGTACCCATACTCGCGTGACGAAGCAAAGAGACGTATAGAGCCGTCCATTGACAAGACCGCAAAGTCCTTTGGTCTCAGGTTTCAATGGAATGAAAATGTTTGTGACTTTGAAGGACCGGCAAGGGGTCATATCGTTGTAAAGGACGACACTGTTGAAATGGCGGCAAATTTGGGATTTGCAGCCAGGCTGATTAAATCAACGATAGAAAAGACGATAAAAAAAGAAATAGATCGCGCCCTCGCCTAAGGGATATAGGCCAGCCCATTGTCTATTTTTTCCTTTACCCTCCGGCTTACAAGAATAGAAAGAAAAGTCCTTATTTGTGCATGCTCTTGTAATTCCCTCAACTCATTTTCGTAAAAGGGTCTTATGGAGTCCTCATCAATCCCTAAATCACTCACCAGCATATCAATTGCTGACGAGTGTTGCCGCTTTTCTGCTTCAGTGCGATACAATGTTGTGACCACAATCATATCTCCACGAATCTGAAAGTCTATATTAAAGTGATTTTACCTGAGGAACACTCTCCTTCAGGATCATAACCTTATCTGTAACCTCCCAGGGAAGCCCGATGTCCATACGTCCAACATGGCCATACGCCGCGAGCTTTCTGTAGAAGCCTCCCTTTACACTCCCGGGCAGATGTCTGAGTTTGAATTGTCTCATTATCCCTGCCGGGCGAAAGTCAAAATGTTTCTTTAACAGGGCGATAATTTTGGATTCAGCCACCCTGCCTGTGCCAAATGTCTCAACCTGGATGCTAACAGGCTGTGACAGACCTATCGAATAGCTGATCTGGACCTCGCACTCTTCTGCAAGCCCTGCCGCAACCACATTTTTGGCCGCATACCGGGCGGCATAAGCCCCGATCCTATCAATGCGTCTGGGGTCTTTGCCGCTGAGGGCAGCGCCACTGTGTCTGGCATACTCCCCATAGGTATCTATGGCATTCTTGCGCCCTGTGAGTCCAGAATGCATGGACGGTCCACAGCCAATATCCGGTCCATCGGTCTGTATGAATATTCTTGTATTGCTGTCAGGCCTGATTTTTTCTCCGTCAAATGAGGGATCAATGACCGTTTCTCTTATATCATCTTCCAGCAACTTAGGATTAGGGAGGATTCCTGTAG
>JAYEFW010000178.1:0-13384 GCA_034658795.1 Thermodesulfobacteriota bacterium | reverse complement strand
AGAAAGGAATAAAGCCGCTTAGCGTTGAGGGTCAAGAAGAAGGGCACTGGGTTATTATGGATTACGGTCATGTTATTATCCATATTTTTTATGAACCGGTGCGTACCTTATATGATCTCGAAAGCCTCTGGATAGATGCGAAAAGGATTGCTAACTATAATGAATAATACAAAATTTTGCATGCTGATTATTCTGGATGGATGGGGAATTAGTTCTGATAGCAAAGGCAATGCTGTCAAGCTGGCCAAAACTCCTTATCTTGACATGCTTGAGAAAGAATATCCCCACACCAGCCTTTTGTGTTCCGGAAAAGTTGTAGGCCTTCCAGAAGGAATTATGGGAAATTCCGAGGTCGGGCATCTTAATATCGGAGCCGGAAGGGTGGTATATCAGCATCTTCTAAGAATAGATAAATCAATAAGCTGCGGAGAATTTTTTGGAAATAATGTTTTAAAATCAGTTATATCAAAAGTTAAAGCAAATGACTCTGCCTTGCATTTAATGGGACTTGTTTCATATGGCGGTGTTCACAGCCAGATCACTCATTTGCTGGCTTTGCTGGACATGGCAAAAAAAGAAGAGCTTAAACATGTTTACATTCATGCTATCCTTGATGGCCGGGATACCCCTCCCGACAGTGGGGCTGATTACATAAAAAATTTGCAGAATCATATAAATAAAACCGGCTTTGGTTCTATTGTTAGTATCTGCGGGCGTTATTATGCAATGGATCGCGACAAAAGATGGGACCGCATCGAAAAGGCCTATTGTCTATATACGCTTGGTGAAGGTGTTAAGGAAAAGGATCCTGTTGAAGCTGTAAAAAATGCATACAGCCGGAATGAAACTGATGAATTTATACAACCGGTTATTATTACAGATGAGCACGGGAAGCCGCTTAGAACCGTTCAGGATGACGATGGTACAATCTTTTTTAATTTTCGGGCAGACCGCGCAAGGCAAATTGCACAGGCACTTACAGATCCTGAATTTACATTTTTTAATAGAATTTCCTTTCCTGAACTTTGTGATTTTGTGTGTATGACGATTTACGACGAAAAATTTTTACTTCCAGTTGCTTTTCCTCCCATTCATATGGATGAAATACTTGGTGAAGTTATAAGTAAAAATAATTTAAAACAGCTAAGAATAGCGGAAACAGAAAAATATGCTCATGTAACATACTTTTTTAATGGCGGTGAAGAAAAGGCTTTTCATCTTGAAGACAGATGTTTGATACCATCGCCACGCGAAGTTCCAACCTATGATCTAAAACCGGAAATGAGTGCTTTTGAAGTAACAAAAGAAGTTATCTCCCGTTTGCAGTCAAAAAAATACGCTATGATAATTCTTAACTTTGCCAATATGGATATGGTGGGACACACTGGCGTGCTTGAAGCTGCAATCAAGGCATGCGAAGCGGTTGATAACTGTGTGGAAAAAGTTGTGAACCAGGCAAAGGCCCAGGGAGGAGTTGTTTTGATTACCGCCGATCACGGGAATGCAGAAAAAATGATTGATACAGACGGACATATCCATACAGCCCACACACTCAACCCTGTTCCATTTATACTGGTCGATGACGATCAACAAAATGTAAAACTAAGGCCAGACGGCATCCTGGGAGATATCGCCCCCACCATTCTTCATATCCTGAATATCGATAAGCCTGAACAGATGACAGGAAGGTCTCTGATCGAAAGTTAATTGTAAACGTTCACGGAACGTTGAAATTAGAAATTTGGTCTTCATGCTTTCCAAAAAGGCAAAAAAAACTATTGAAAGAGCTGTGGTTGACAATAATGTCTTTATTTCATCAATCAGTGCATGGGAGGTTGCTCTATTAACTTCTAAAAAGAGATTGCTTCTATCAATGGAAGTAGCTGACTGGATAAAAAAGTCAGAAATGCTTCCATTTGTGAATTTCATGCTTGTGGATAATTCTATAGCTGTTAAATCCGTTAATCTTCCTCAGCCTTTTCTCAGCGATCCTGCAGATCGTATAATAATTGCAACTGCAATTTCACTTGGAGCTTCTCTAATTACAAAAGATGAAAGGATATTAGAATATCCTCATGTTAAAACAATATGGTAAGTAGTAATGCCTTTTTGATCAGTGCTTGTGCAAGTCGCCATAAAAAAAGGACAGGTAACGATTCCTCAACACGTTCGTGAGAAATTAGGGATAATTCCTGCCTCTATGCACACTGACAGGCGCAAAAGCGTAACCGAATCTTCAGGCTACACCGAGTGGAAATAATAAGCCAGGGGACGGAACTGCTTGGCTAAGATGTCGTTCGGACTTTTCGGGATTTTTGCAGGAAAAATACAAGACAATATTAATAAGGGTCAAAAGTAGACCTGACCTTTACTGTACAAAAGGATATTACAATGACCGGTAGCTCAGACACATTACCTGAACTGGTTAAGGATGTCCGCAGACAACTGGTGATCAGCCAGAAAGAGTTGGCCAACGAGCTGGTGGTGAGCTTTGCCACTATCAATCGCTGGGAAAACGGAAAGACCACGCCGTTCAAACTTGCGCAGTTTGATGCCTTTTGCGAGAAAACAACAAAACAGGGAAAGCTGAAACAGCTCGGGGGCAAATCATGAGTACCGAAGCAGATGCCAGAATGTTGATTGACAAGCTGCTTGAGGCGGCGGGCTGGGCCATCACAAACAAGGCTCAGGTTTCCACCGAAGAAGCGTCATCGGATGGACGGGCGGATTATCTTCTCAAGGACTGCCGCACGCGTCCGCTGGCCGTTATTGAGGCCAAGCGTTTTGCTGTTGACCCTTATACGGCCAAGGAACAGGCCAGCGATTACGCACAATCTCTTGGCGCGCCATTCGTCATTTTAAGTAATGGACTGGAACACTATTTTTGGGACTATGCAGACGGTGACGCGCGGCCAGTCATGGGGATGCCTTCACAGGCCGACCTGGAGCGGCGGGCCAACATCAAGATTCATCGCAAAGGTTCTCTGCTGGAATCATTACGCGTTATTCTTTATCCCGGCCGGTTTACCTTCAAAGGAGAAGAAATTGAGACACGGCCATATCAATTGGAATGTCTGAAGAAAGCCGATGATGCTCTTGTTAGCGGACGCCGCAGGATGCTATTCGAGATGGCTACCGGCGCCGGCAAGACCCTTGCCATCGCCATGTTGATGAAACGCTGGTTTCAGGCCGCTGTGGTTTCGCGTATTCTGTTTCTTGTAGATCGAATTGAACTTGCCAAGCAGGCTAAAGAAACTTTTGACGACTATCTCCGCGACTGGCCTGCCGTCATCCTGTACGGTGGGAAACGCAGTCTGGAAGGCCAGATCGTGGTCGGAACACTTGACACCATTGCCGGCCAGCTTGGCTCAAACGGTTTCGGGCATGCCTACTTCGACCTTGTCGTGACCGACGAATGCCACCGCTCCATCTACAACACTCACCGCGCCACCCTCGGCCACTTTGATGCCATTCACATTGGCCTGACCGCTACGCCCAACCCGGGGGAACTTCGCTGGATCAGCGAACATGAGCGCCGACTGGTGCGCAACACCTATATCTTCTTCGATTGTTGGAGCGCGGCAAAAAAGGAGGGACGCCCTACCTTTGAATACGGCATTCAACGGGCGATCAATGACGGTTTCTTGAGCAACTATCGTATCTACCACGCTGAAAGCGTCCTCACTTACGAAGGAGCTGAATGGGAAGGCGAAGAGATTAAACCCGGCGCATGGGGACGTGATGTTGAATCTGAAGACCGGCTGAAAACTATCATTCAGGAGTACTTCACTGCGAATGTCGAACGGGCCAAAGAGCGCCCCAGAAAAACTATCGTCTTTGCCGTTTCCGAAAAACAGGCTTCCATTCTTGTCCGGCTGTTCAACCGTCTTCTGACCGACGAAGGCTGTTTGCGTATTGCTCAACAGACAAATCGTTCACCTTCACAGGTGCGGCAGGAATACGCAAAGAAAATCACCTGCTACACGAACAACGGCAACCCCAGACCGATCATTGACCAGTTCAAATACGATCCGCTTCCGCTTATGGCTGTTTCAGTAGATATGCTGGATACGGGCTATGATCACAAGGAGGTGGAAAACCTGGTCATGTTGCGGCCGACCAAATCGGCTATCAAATATGCCCAGATGCGCGGCCGCGGTAGCCGCTTGTGCCCCCGTATCGGCAAGACCGAATTCATTATTTACGATTTTGCCGGAAACACGAAACGTTTCAATGATCCGGGAGAAGCGTACCACAAACCCAGGCTCGTCGGTCCGGCTCCGGATACAACGACTGTTCAGGGAGATGACACGGGGGACGAAATTACACCGGACGGCACAACTGAACCCAAACCATACCCCGAACCGCGCCCTGACTTTCTGTTAATCAGAGAGGGTTCTCTCGATGATGAGATTCGTGCCCGCGAGATCATTCTGGTAGGTCCGAAAGGGCTGGCCATTGACCGAAAGGCATACCGTGAAAAATGGGAAGAAAAGGTTATCGAACTCAGGAAATCTGATCCGGCCGTTGAAAAAATCTTTTGCGGTGAGGAATTGACCAACGAGGAATGGGAAGCCTTAACCCGACGTCTCAACTCGCCTGAGTATTATTTTAATGAAGAATCCTTGCGCCGCGCATTTGAACAGCCCACCGGTTCGCTTTCGGATTTCATCAGGGTGGCGCTGGGGATAGACCGCTTTCTTACCCGGGAAGAGCGGATCGAAAAAGCGTTCAACTCATGGGTGGCTGAACATTCCAGCAGTATTAACCCGGCCCAGGCCCAGATGCTTCGGCTCCTTAAGGCGCGCGTCATTACCGGTGAAGAAATCACCATGCGCCTTTTCAGCCGGCCGCCGTTTTCGCTTTGGGGCGGCCTGACCCGCATGGAACAGCTTTTTGGCAAGGAACAACTCCTGCAAATGGTGGATGAACTCCACGACCTCCTGGCAGCTTAAGGTAAAGGATATACATGGACAGCGCCCAGATACAGAACACGCTCAAATTGCTCTGCAAAGTAATGTGGGACAATAACGTCACCAACCCCATTACCTATGTCACCCAGATATCCTATCTGCTTTTTCTCAAGATGCTGGAGGAAATGGATGCTGAGCAGAAGGCGGCCGGTAACGGCAACCACCGCTCCCTTTTCGGTAAAATCAAGGTTGATGGCGAGGAACTTGACTTCGATGCACTGCGTTGGAGCCAACTGACTTCCGATCCGGACAACGAACGCATGCTGCGCACCATGCGCGATACGCTGCCCCTGCTTGCTCAACATCCAAAACTTTCCCAGGGAGCGCGCTCTGTGTTCCGCAACGCGTCGGTGGTGATTCCAACCGGCGCGGCCCTGCGCCGGGCCGTGGATATCATCGCACCTATCTCCTTTCTCGGCATGGATGCCGACGTGAAAGGCGACCTGTTCGAGTATCTTGCAAGTGAGCTTGGCGGGCAGAAAAAGGCGGCCCAATTCCGCACGCCACGCCACCTGATCCGCGTCATCGCCCAGATGGTCAATCCTCAGGTCGGAGGCACGGTTTGTGACCCGGCCTGCGGCAGCGGTGGCTTTCTCATTGCCGCCTATGAGCATATCCTGCTGGCTAACACCAACCCGGAATTTATCTTTGAAAAGACCGGCCCTGACGGTCTCACACGCAAGATCGGCATCGGCGACAAACTCACCCGCGCCCAATGGGATTTTCTGCAAAAGGGTACGTTCCATGGTTTTGACGGGGATCAGGATATCCTCCGCATGGCCGCCATGAATGCAGTGCTGCACGGGTTCGATCAATCGCCCATAATCCAGCGAGACTCCATCTGCGGCAGCGAGGACAAGTGGGACGAAATCCAGTTTGATTACATTCTGGAAAATCCCCCTTTTTCAGGCTCACGTGGCGATGCCAAGCGATCACTCCGAATTGAAAAGGGCGACAAGTACGTGCTTTTTCTTTCCCACGCTCTGCGAAGCCTGCGGCCCGGCGGTACGGCCGGAATCATCTTTCCCAGCGGCATTCTCTTTGGCGATACCACAAGCCACATCACTGTAAAGGAACGCCTGCTCAAGGAATTCGATCTTCAGGCCGTAGTCATGATGTTCGAGCCTTATACCCCCAACCCCACCTGTTTCATAATCTTTAAAAACACCGGCCGTCTGACGGAGGATGTCTGGTTTTTCAATGTGGAAGGCGACGGGTCTTCACTCAAAAAAGCGCGCAAGTTCGGCCCGCAGTACAAGAACGATTTTCCCGACCTTCTCAGCATGTGGCCAAATCATGAAACCGATGAAGGCCGCGCCTGGCTGGTTCCAGCCAAGAGAATCATTGACAACAGCTATAACATGACTCTTTCCGCGCTGGAGTTGATCAAGCCGGAAACCGTAGAATATCCCGAACCGGAAGAGATCCTTGCCTCCGTAGCCGCAACAGAAGAGCGGATTCTTGAGCTGATTCAAGAGATGCGGGAGTTGCTGGAAGGGAGGAATGGGGTATGAGTGACCTTTTCGTAGATACCCCTTATTCTTTACAGCCAATCAAGAGCTTAGTAAGCATAAATTACGGTAAAGGTCTTGCTGCAAAAATTAGAGATGAAAAAGGCAAGGCGCCTGTTTATGGTTCAAATGGAATTATTGGATATCATTCAAAATCTATTACCAAGGCACCAGTTATAATTATAGGACGTAAAGGCTCGGTAGGTGCAGTTAATTTTTCAGACACAAATTGTTGGCCAATAGATACTTCCTTCTATATTGATGAGTATCCTGATGACTTAGAACCAAAGTGGCTTTGTCATTGCCTAACATCTCTTGAATTTGGAATACATGCTCAAGGGCCGAAGCCCGGTATAAAAAGAGATTTATTATATCAAACAAAAATCCCCGTCCCGTCCTTGAATGAACAACGCCGGATCGTGGCTCGGATTGAGGAACTGACCCGCCGTGCCGAGGAAGCCCGGCGAATTCTTTGTGAGGCTGAAGAGGAACTTATCAGCTTTACACCTGCCCTGCTCGCCAAAGTCTTTCGGGGGGAGCTGTAATCGTGCCACAGAAGATTATTTATATTCCACGAATAAATGACAGCCCAGCAGACTTCGCAGAACTTTTCCGAATCTGGGATGAGGTCAATGATTATTTCGAGGATGTGAAATTTGATTTTTCCCAATGCGGGTTTCTGCGGCCGAACGCCGTGGCTTTCCTTGGTGGTTTGGCTCGGCTTATCGAATCGCGTATGGGAACTGTGGTTTTTGACTGGGGTACGCTATGGAATGACAAAGTTATGACGAATCTTCGTCAAAATGGTTTTGCGGGCGCCTTCGATTATCCGTCTTCGGGTTGGGATGGGAACTCAATTCCGTATCGTGAAGATCTCTCGTTGGACATGAACGGGATCATGGACCACCTTACGTACAACTGGATCGGCAAGGGCTGGGTGCATGTTAGCCAGCGGTTAAGCGATGCCATTGTGGGCCATGTGTGGGAAATATACAATAATGCCTTTGAACACAGCGGATCAGAAATCGGTGTATTTTCATGCGGCCAGCATTTTCCGGAATATAACGAATTGCTCTTGTCAGTTGTGGATTTCGGCCAGGGCATTCCGGCCAAGGTGCGTAAGTTTTTGAGCAGCGACCCGCGCGCCGAACAATTAACAGCCGCTGGTTGCCTGCGCTGGGCATTTCAGCGCGGCACTACCACCAAGCCAAAAGAAGAGCCGGGCGGACTTGGCCTCGATCTGCTCAAGGAATTCGTTCAGGTCAACCAGGGCAAGTTGGAAGTCTATAGCAATGAAGGGTATGCCTTGATTGACAAGGACGGTGAACGCTTCACAAACTTAACTACTTCATTTGAAGGAACCGTGTTCCATATAACATTGCGTTGTGACGAAAACTTGTACCGATTTGCAGACGAAACAAACGGTAACATACCGTTTTGAAAAGGAGATAGAAATGGAGATTATCATCAAGGATGTAATTGGCCCGCGCTGCATCATCAAGGAAGACGGGCAGAAAATTTATAAAAAGATTCATGAGCCGTTGACAAAAGCAGAAACCGTTACGCTGGACTTCGATGGCGTTGCCCAGTTTGCTTCGCCTTTTTTCAACTTCGCTATTGGGCAGTTGTTGAAAGACATCGAGGAAAAGGACTTGCGCCGTTTACTTCGGATCGAAAATCTTAACGAAACAGGGAAACTGGTTGTCGAGCGAGTTATTGAAAATGCGGCCAGGTATCACGGCGATGTCGACTACCGGAAAATTGTGGATGATATTCTGGAACAACAGGCAAAGGAGTCGGAATAATGGCAATCAACTATTCCATTCAGGCGGAGGTGTTTGACATCACCACCGACAGCCCAAAAGCGGATGATGTGTTCCTTGTGGATACCAATGTATGGTATTGGATGACATACACCAGAGCCAGTCTATCTGTAAGGCCGCCAGCTCAGTACCAAACAAGCAACTATCCTGCTTATACAAACGCAGCTCTTATTGCTGGAGCACTGATTTATCAATCGGGACTTTCGCTTGCAGAACTGACACACCTGATCGAGAAGGCCGAGCGAGAAATATATGAAAGAACAAATGGGCACATTGGAACCAAAGAGTACCGGCACAATTTTCCTGACGAGCGCACTCAGGTAATCGCCGAAATTCAGTCTGCCTGGGGCCAGGTGGTAAGTTTGTCAGATCCACTTGTTGCCACTATTGACGGCCAAACTGCAAATATCGCTCTTGCACGTTTTCAAACTGAAAAAGTGGACGGTTACGATCTCTTCATCCTCGAATCAATGAAGAACCATGGGATTGTTCAGGTCATCACCGATGATGGGGATTTTGCCACTGTTTCCGGAATCCAGGTGTTTACTGCCAACAGAAACGTCATCGCGGCTGCCAAGGATCAGGGGAAACTGAAGATCCGCTGAAGCTGATGCAGATGTGCTTGAAATATTCCTTGCGATATATCCGGACTTTCGCCAAAACGTTAAATACGATGTGGTCAACAGCTATGACAAACTGATGGAGATTGTAGGAGTTAAGGCTGTTCCTGGTCAGTCAAAATCAAATAAAGGTGTTTTTGATGATTAAAAGCATTCAAATTCAGAATGAAGCAAGCTATGGAAGTCCTGGTGAAACCTTATCAGGGCTTTCAAAGCATAATTTTATTTATGGTTCCAATGGAACAGGTAAAACTACGATTTCGCGGGTTATTGCGAATGTCTCTGCCTTTTCTGATTGTAGTTTAGTTTGGCGAGGAGGAATCAGCTTAGAAAGCTTGGTTTATAATCGTGACTTTGTGTAGAAAAACTTTAATCAATCTTCTGAGTTGAAGGGTATATTCACTTTGGGCAAGAAAGATAAAGATATTCTTGACAAAATTAAAGATGCAAAAAAAGCGTTGGATTCGTTAAAAGAGGACGGATTAAGACTAAAAAGGAGCTTGGAAGGTGAAGATGGAAATGGTGGAAAGAAGGCCGAACTTGCGGAATTGGAGTCTGAGTTTGAAGGAAAATGTTGGAGACTAAAACAGAAGTATGATAAGAAACTCCAAGGGGCATTTGTTGGAGTCCGTGGAAAAAAATCTAAATTTAAAAGTAAGTTGCTAACTGAAGCGGCAAATAACTCTGCCGTTTTAAGTGATCTTGATGAGCTTGAAAATAGAGCTGAAACAATATTCGGGGAGACGCCACAGACAGAGACGAGCATTTCTGTTCCGGATTATAAAAGCTTATTAAGTTTGGAATCAGCCTCTATCATAAAAAAGAAAGTGATAGGTAAGGCTGATGTAGATATTGCAGCAATGATTCAAAAGCTCGGTAATAGCGACTGGGTTAAGCAGGGGCGATCTTTTTATGAGGCGAATAAGAATGTCTGCCCATTTTGTCAGCAGAAAACTGAATCATCTTTTGCTGACAGTCTGAATGAGTACTTTGATGAAACTTTTGAAAAAGATATTGGTGCAATTGAAACGCTTTTAACCAATTACAAAACGAACGGTGAACGCTTACAGCAAAGCTTACGGTCTGCGCTGGATAATCCGTCAAAGTTTCTTGATGCGGATAAATTAAAAGCAGAAAAAGAGCTTTTGGATTCCAAGATTAGTAACAACCTGCAGCGAATTGAAAAGAAACAAGCTGAATCAAGCCAAAGTATTGAGCTTGTTTCCCTCGAAAATGTTTTGACTGAAATTAAAAGTCTCATTGATTCAGCAAATAAATCCATCCGCGAACACAACAGAATGGTTTCCAACCTTGCTCAAGAGAAAAGAAACCTAACTGCTCAAGTGTGGAAATTTTTGCTTGAAAAAGAAATTAAAGAAGATTTTGCTACATATATTTCAAAGAAGAAAGACTTGCAAAAAGCTGTTGAGAACTTGATTGTTCAAATAGAGCAAAAGCGAAAAAACTATAAAAATCAAGAAGCGGAAATAAAAAAACTGGAGAAAAATACCACCAGTCTTCAACCGACTATTGACGGAATAAATGATATCTTAAAATCCTTTGGTTTTAACGATTTTTTCTTGGCAAAATCAGAAAGAAATGGATTTTATAAAATTCAGCGTCCTGACGGAACGGACGCAAAAGAAACTCTAAGTGAAGGCGAACAATCTTTTATAACATTTCTTTATTTCTATCACCTTTTAAAAGGTAGTATAACAGAAAGCGGTATAACAACTGACCGGGTTGTTGTTTTTGATGATCCGGTTTCAAGCCTTGATAGTAACATTCTTTTCATTGTGAGTAGTTTAATAAAAGAACTACTCGAAGAAGTGAGAAATAATAGTGGACATATCAAACAGATCTTCGTACTGACTCACAATGTGTATTTTCATAAAGAGGTCTCTTTCAATACTAAACGAAGTGGGCAAGCCTTAAATGAAGAAACCTTCTGGACGGTGAGGAAACTAAATCAGCTATCAAAATTTCAGAAACACAACACAAACCCCATCAAAACCTCTTATGAATTACTTTGGATTGAAGCCAGGAATCCGGATCGGTCTAATCTGTCAATACAAAATACTTTAAGAAGAATTCTTGAAAACTATTTCAAGATACTGGGACATATAGATACGGACACTATTTGTGGTTATTTTGAAGGAAAAGACAAGCTGATATGCAACTCGTTGTTCTCATGGGTTAATGCTGGATCGCATTTCGCTCATGATGACCTATTCGTTTCGATTGACGATTCAACTGTTGATGGTTACCTGGAAGTATTTAAACAAATTTTCATTAAATCAGGGCATGAAGCTCATTACAACATGATGATGGGCGCCCCCTATTCTGAAGCATTAGAAACTGCAGCGCGTGCCACATGAAAATCCTGCACACCTCAGACTGGCACATTGGCCGCTCTCTCTATGGCCGGAAGCGATACGATGAGTTTTCGGCATTTTTAGACTGGCTGGCAGAATTCATACAGACCGAAAGTGTCGATGCGCTGCTAATTGCCGGAGATATTTTTGATATCAGCACACCCAGTAACCGTGCGCAGGAACTTTATTACCGGTTCCTCTGCAAAGTGTCCGTGTCCTGTTGCCGCCATATAGTGGTAATTGCGGGCAACCATGATTCACCTTCTTTTCTGAACGCTCCCAAAGAACTCCTGAAAGCTCTGAATGTCCATGTAGTCGGCTCGATCACAGAGAACCCGGAGGATGAGGTTATTACTCTGCCAGGGCCTTCAGACATCCCCGAGGCTATTGTGTGTGCGGTTCCTTACTATGGACGCCTTTGGGAGGTTCTTCAGATTATAAGTTTCTCATGCTTTTGTTGTTTTTGTACTGTTGCCAAGAAAAGCCCGTGTAGACGCTCCTGGCGTCCTGTATCAGACAAAAGGATTTGTGTCAAAGCTGGAAGAAATTTGTCCAAAAGTGACAAGGCGCACGTTGCAACGGGATTTAAACAATTTAATTGAGTTGAATTTAGTTAGACTGAAGGGAGCTGCTCGACAATCAAACTACGATCTGGCCAAATAGTATTGCGACATTTTGCGACAAGTAGTGTGAAACAACAATTGCCTCGATCATTTGGAGCGCCTCGGTATTGTCCGGGAATTGACGGGCGCAAAGCGCAACCGGATCTTCAGCTATACCGGGTATGTGGAAATAATAAACCAGGGGACGGAACTGTCTGGTTAAGATGGTGTCCAAGCTTTTCGGAATTTTCGCAGGAAAAATACAAGACAACGTTAATAAAGGTCAGAAGGCAGACTTGACAATCTTTACTACATTAAATTCGGAAGCACAATGAAAAATAATCCAATACTAATCTACCAAATCGAAGACGGAAAAATCAAAATTGAAACACATTTTGAAAATGAAACCGTTTGGTTAAGCATTGAGCAGATGGCTGAACTATTTCAAAAATCTCGTTCTACAATTAATGAGCATATTCTTAATATATACAAAGAACAAGAGCTTGAAAAAGAGCCGACAATGAGAAAAATCGGAAATTCCGATTTTTCTACCAAGCCAACTAATTTTTACAATCTCGATGTTATTATTTCAGTAGGTTACAGAGTAAAATCGCATCGTGGTGTCCATTTCAGAAAATGGGCAACAGCACTTATCAAAGAGTATTTGATAAAGGGCTTTGCAATGAACGATGAATTGTTGAAAGAAGCCGGTGGAGGCGACTATTTTGATGAATTATTGACCCGTATCCGCGATATTCGTTCATCTGAAAAGGTTTTTTGGAGAAAGGTTTTAGATATTTATGCCACAAGCATTGATTATGACCCAAGAACAGAGCAGTCAATCTTGTTTTTTAAAACCATACAAAATAAAATGCACTGGGCTACTCACGGAGAAACCGCAGCAGAAACAGTTTATAAAAGAGTAGATTCCTTAAAAAGAAATATCGGATTAACTAATTTTAAAGGTGAGATTCCCACAAAAAAAGAGATTGAAATTGCTAAAAATTACCTTTCGCAAGATGAATTGAACATATTAAACAGAATGGTAACTGCATATCTGGAAATTGCAGAAATCCAAGCCCTAAACCGTACACCAATGTATATGGCAGATTGGATAAGTCAGTTGGATAATTTTCTCACAATGACAGGCAAAGAGATATTGCAACATTCTGGAAAAATTAGTCATCAAAAAGCAATTGAAAAAGCACATACCGAATACGAGAAATATAAAGAGAAGATAAAAAACAGGATTACGCGGGTAGAGAGAGATTTTATAAATCAGATTGAAGATAAATCCAAAGAGATTGATGGCGATATAAAAAACTAAAGGTTAAAAAGAAAAAAATGCAGACGCTTGGATGGTTCGAGTTCTACGTCCGGAAGTGATCGGCACTTTTAGTGAAAAAGTATCTGCGCAGACAAGCTGAATAAGCCGAAATACTGGCGTGAATAGTGAAGGCGGCGAAAACGAAAAAGGAGA
>JAYEFW010000177.1:0-13454 GCA_034658795.1 Thermodesulfobacteriota bacterium | reverse complement strand
GTCGGGTTTGATATACATAATAAATATATTGTCAAAAGGCTTTTGATTGACTATTGATTATTGACTATTGCAGAATGACCGTGAAAAATAATCAAAGGAGTAAACCAGTTGAAAGTTGTAATTGTCGGCGCAGGAGAGGTTGGTTTTCACGTAGCAAGCCGGTTGTCACATGAAAATAAAGACGTTGTGGTGATTGATAAGGATGGTGACGCTATTCGTCGTATTTCCGATAATATAGACGTTCAGGTTATAACAGGATCCGGCAGCAGCCCTGTATCACTTGAAGAGGCGGGAATAAAAGAAGCAGAGATACTTCTTGCCGTAACAAACAGCGACGAAACAAATCTGGTGGCATGCCTGGTGGCAAATATCATTTCGCCATATACAAAAAAACTGGCGCGCATACGAAATGCCGACTTTGATAAATACCATGCCATTTTTCGAGATCATGCCCCTCACATAGACACTTTAATCAACCCTGAAATCGAGGTTGTGAAAACAATTGACAGGCTTATGAACATGCCCGGTGCGGTTGATGTTGGAAACTTTGCAAACGGCCGTGTCAAATTTATAGGTATAAATTTAGACAAGGAAGCGCGGCTGGCAGGTTCACGCCTTGATGAAATTCCTGCACTTCTTGGCAAACAAGGCCCTCTTATTGCCGCGGTTATAAGGGATGAAGAACTTATAATCCCAAGCGGCGACGACAGGCTTATGCCTGGAGATCTGGTATATTTTATCAGTGAAGAGGACAAGATCCTGGATACCCTTACAATATTCGATAAACATGCAGAGCCCGTTAAAAGGGTTTTGATTGTTGGAGGAGGCCGAATAGGATCAAGGCTGGCCGTTTTGCTTGACGATAAGCATGTCTATACAAAAATAATTGAAAAAAATCCTGATAGATGCGCCAAACTTGCAGAAAAGTTGAACAAGGTCGTAGTTCTTCATGGAGACGGTTCTGATCAGGGGCTGCTTAAAGAAGAAAATGTTCAGGAAATGGATTTTGTCATTACGCTTACAAATGATGAAGAAATAAACATTTTAGCTTCTTTGCTCGCCAAAAGGATGGGAGCACGAAAAACAATAACAAAAATTAGTAAATTCAGCTATTTTTCACTTATGTCTATGGTCGGAATCGAGCAGGTAGTCAGCCCGCGGCTTTCTGCTATAAATACAATTTTGCAGCACATAAGACGCGGCAAGGTGCTTTCGTCTATATCAATTAAAGGAGAGCAAGCCGAATTCATGGAGGCAGTTGCTCTTGAAACGTCAGAAATCGTAGGGAAACCTCTAAAAAACATATCATTTCCAAAGGGAGCACTTGTAACAAGTATAATTCGAAATGATAATATAATTATTCCTTCCGGCGACAGTATCATTGAGCCTGATGACAGAATCATAATATTTGCTACAAGGCAGGCCATACCAAAAATCGAAAAAATCCTTACTGTAAAACTGGAGTATTTCTAAATGCGCTGGCGTTATATCCTGAATGTCGTTGGGATATTAACTCTTTTTTTTGGCCTTACCATGTTATTTCCCATAGCAGTTGGTCTTTATTATAAGGATCAAAGCGTTATTCCTTTCTTAAAGTCCATTGGCATTACGACCTTTGCAGGTCTGCTGCTGCACTTGTGTTTTAGAGGCTCAAGAGTAGAGATAATAACTCAGCGTGAAGGGATGGCGATCGTATCCATCGGCTGGATAACTATTGGAATTTTCGGTGCACTTCCGTTTTATCTGGGCGGCGAATTTATTACTTTTGTGGATGCATTTTTCGAATCAGTGTCAGGGGTCACAACCACTGGAGCATCGGTATTAACAAATATTGAAGCCGTATCAAAAGGCCTTCTTTTTTGGCGCAGTTTTATTCAGTGGCTTGGCGGAATGGGAATAATAGTTTTATCCATTGCCATACTCCCCTTTTTAGGCGTTGGAGGCATGCAGCTTTATAAAGCGGAAGTTCCAAGTCCCACACCCGACAAGCTAAGGCCGCGCATTAAAGATACAGCCTTGCTCCTCTGGAAAGTTTATGTTTTGATTTCTTTATTAGGGGCAATCCTTCTTTTGATAGGAGGCATGAGCTTTTATGATGCCCTGTGCCATACCTTTACAACAATGCCGACCGGTGGATTTTCAACTAAAAATGCCTCTATAGCCCATTTTGACAGCGTATATTTTGATTCTGTAATCATTATATTTATGCTTCTCGCTGGAATAAATTTTTCACTTCATTATCAGATGCTAAGGGGGAAAACACTTGCTTTCTGGAGAGATTCAGAGTGCCGCTTCTTCCTGGGCACCATTATTTTGCTGATTGCAATTGTTACATTTAATATTCACGGCGCTGTATACGAAAATATATGCCAGGCGTTTCGCTATGGCGCTTTTCAGGTTGTCTCAATTATTACGACTACAGGCTATGCTACAGCCGATTTCGATCAATGGCCTGCCATGTCCAAACTAATACTGCTTTTGTGTATGTTTATGGGAGCATCGGCGGGTTCGACTGGCGGGGGAATGAAATTTCTACGCGTTATGCTTTATTTTAAATATTGCTACAAAGAGCTTTTTTCCATGATTCATCCCCGCTCTGTTACCCATATCAAAATCGGTGGCAAAGTAGTTCCGGAAGATGTTACAAGAAGCGTTCTTGGATTCCTTGGGCTCTACATGGGGCTATTTGTTCTATGTTCCGTGGTTCTGGCAGGAATGGGAGTGGATTTTGTAACATCATTTAGCGCTGTTGCAGCTACAATAGGAAACGTGGGTCCGGGTTTTGCAAACGTGGGACCAATTTTAAACTACGCTCAGATGCCCTATCTGGGCAAGTGGCTGCTTATATGGTGCATGCTGTTAGGAAGGCTTGAAATATACACAATTATAATTTTTTTGGTTCCAGAGTTCTGGCGTAAATAAATTTGTTGACAAAATTAGAATTTATATTTAATAATTATACTTTTTTAGGGCCGTTAACTCAGTTGGTAGAGTATCTGCCTTTTAAGCAGAGAGTCGCGCGTTCGAGCCGCGCACGGCCCACTTTAAGTAGCCGTTTTTACTTACGTCCCCATCGTCTAGCCTGGTCCAGGACACCGGCCTTTCACGCCGGCAACAGGGGTTCAAATCCCCTTGGGGACGCCACCGATAACCGTGTTAAGGGTAGGCAACTACCTTTGATTTCTAATATTTTTTCCCAAGGAGTGCCTTCCTTGGGGAAGATACGGATTTCCTGAAAGAGCGCTAAAATGGCGCTCTTTCTGATTTTAGGGTCTGCGTGGCTCACTTCCTCCGTAAAATTCTCAATCACACTCCTGATGTCGTCGTCCGAGACCTCAAATACCCCTTGGGATGCTTTCTGATTTTCTATTTCCTCGGTAATAGACCTTTTCTGCTCTTTAATTGAAGCCAATTTTGGCTCTATGTCCTCAATCTCAACCAGTCCTCTGCTATACAAGTCCATATATTTTTGCTGTTGTTTTTCAATTTTAGCCAGGTTTTTCTCCAAGGGCTGGATGTCGGATTTACCATTCTGAAAGCGCTTCTTTACACGGTCAATTACACTTTTGACATTTTTGAAATTCAGAATTTTCTGGCTCACAAGCATGAAAATCGCGTCCTCTGCCGTATTCTGTGATATGTCGTTGTTAGGGCACTTATCACCTGGTTTTGTTCCTGAATTACAGCGGTATATACCTCTATCACCAACATAGTTAATCCCGCATTCAGAGCACTTCATTGTTCCTGATAAGGCATAAACCCTTTTAGCGCTGCTTGGGGTTTCCCTAACACGTTTTTCTTTCATTTCAAGAATAATACTGGCGATATCTTCGGTAATCAAAGGTTCGTGGGTATTTTTTTTAATTACCCATTCTTCCTTTGGTTTATATTTTTTACCGTGTAAATAGCCGTTAGCCTTTCCCTTTTCCTTTATTCTTTCATTATGTCGGTTAAAAACAGTATGGCCTAAATAAACTTCTATATTATCCTCAATCGACTTGGCACTTGGTATTCCCCAATGACTATTACCGCTTGGTGAAGGAATTCCTCGGCTATAAAAATCTTCAAGGATTGATTTCCTGCTTTCATATTTGGCTCGTCTCTGAAAATATTCTTTGGCAATTTGGGCTGTGTCTGGGTCAGGTTCCAGGATGGTTTTGGTAATTGGATTACCAGTTCGATGTTTTCCAACTTCTATTTCTTTCAAACGATATCCGTATGGTGCCTTTCCACCAGCACGATAGCCACTTTTTACATTCTGCTTCATACCGGCAACGCCTTTGACCTTGCTTTGTTGCGAATGGAGTTCGTCAAAGGCTGACATAATAGTTTCAAACACAGGGTCAAGATAAGTATTAGTCTGCGGCATATTGATAAAGATTACCTCTATCCCGTGTTTTTTCCGTAATGCCCACAAATAACTCTGTGTTTGATGCTGGTCTCTGCCAAATCTCGATGTATCAAGACAGTAAATCTTTGAAAATGGGGATTGCTTGGTCATAGCCAAACCTAACATTTCGTCGAATTCAGGTCTTATATCACGAGTAGATGATAGGGCTTTATCGCAAAAAACACGATAGACCTGCTCATCTTTTTCCTTAACCAACTTTCTGATTTGCTCTTCCTGTGCCTTACAAGAGACATTATGTAGGTCTTTGCTTGACCTAACATAAATCGCTATATACTTCTTCATTTATTTATTCCTCCTGTTGCTGATTTTGCTTATTTTCGATGATTGATGCGAACAAATCTATTATGATTTCTTGAATATGCGCGTCTAAATCTTCAAAATAGCATAAATCTCCTGTCTCTGCCTGTTCAGGAATTAGGCTCTCTAATATCTTTATTTTATATCGGTTTTTTGTTTCCATTTGCCCGATACCAACAATCTAACGATTGTCCTATCGAGCGTGTCGATGCTTCCAATTAGAAGTATCTGTAATAATGGGGTAAAAATTAAACCCCCCAGTTTAAAGAGATGGTGCTCTTTTTAGGGAATATTCGAAAAAATTAAAATATTTTGTCCCCGGACTATCAAAAAAATACAATATAGCCTTTGAGGGTTGATGATATATTCCATAGTCCCCCCAGTAAAAACTAAATTACTGTTATCTATGTAATGGCATAAAGATGACCGTCATTCCTGACAGGAAGCGGGAATCAAAAATGTCCGAAGTAGCCAGAACTACTGGATTCCCATACGATATTTCACACATGACACAACATTAGAATAATTCAGTAATAGACATCTAATCTCCATTATCCAGTCCTCGTAGAAAATCTAATTTCCTTCTATACAATCTCTTCCTATATGTTTCATAATCTATGCCCTTACGCCTTACTTCTTCCCTTCGAGTTCTGACTCCTTGGAGTACTTCAAAATCGTCTTTTCCGAAGAATTCTTCCATTTTTTCATATAACTCCTTTGCCAGATACAAGTCCTCTGGTGATTTTCTTTCAACAAGTCCGTCTGAAAAATCAATTTTTTCCAAATGTGAAAGTGAGTATCGCCATTTTTGGTTAAATGTGTCTTCATAATCGTCTGGTAAAGAGACCTTTTTATTATTACTATTTAGCCGATTATATTTTTTTATTATATTCAGCAGGCTCAAATTGGCATAGTGCGTCATGAAGGTTGATGGTTTCCCCTTGGCAGCATTGAATTTCTCATAGTGCTTCTTTGCCACAAACATTTCAAATATATCGTGGAGAAGGTCTTCACTGCTTATGCCGTATAATTCCATTAAATATCTAACCCTGCGCCTGATGCTCCTGTTGATTTCGAATTTCCCTTTGCTTAACAATGCCCATTTAAGATGTTCGTATGCTTCAGCCAGCAGTTTATTTCTATCCATCAACATTTTATTATATTCCCTTGTGGCAGGATAACTTCTTCTATGCTTAAATGTTGGCCAAATTGCTTCACAGCCGTAATAAAATCACAGCCTTCAATCTTTTGAATAAGGTCAAAAATATCCCAACTGCCTTCACATTTATTGCTAAAACAGGTAAAACGAACCTTTCCTCTTTTATTGTGCAAATAAAATGACGGCTTGGTGTCTAAATGGAATGGGCAACTTGCCACATAGAAAGCACCTGATTTCTTCAAATCTATGCCTAAACTATGGGCATAGGAAAAAGTTTGCTCCAAATAATATGGAGACTTTAATTCTGCTAAATAAATTGTTGTTTTCATATTCATTACTACCTCCATATCTTTTGTTTCGCCTTGACCACGGCTGAATTAAGTGTAAAGCCTTGGTCGAGAAAAAATTTAATTTTTTTGATAAGTTTCAGGTCGTCATTGGAATATCTGCGATAGTGTCGCTTTCCATAACGAATTCTCATTGGCACTTGTATGTATCCCAGCCTTTCCCAGTTACGTAGTTGTCGCTTTGAAATGCCCACAAGTTCAGACAAATCACCTATGCTGTAAGTTTTTTTAACTTTCATTATCAATACTCCTCCTTTTTAAAAATTTTGTTGGATGGAGGAAAATCACCCTCCTACTATATAGAGAGGTTAGTTAATTAACAGGCCTGTCAATACAATATCAGAGGTGTAAATTTGTGTTTTATCAGGCAGTTAAATATTTTTAGAGTGTTTAGGGGTTGGTTTAGTGAGAAAGGTTGTTTTAGATTTTTTTATAAATCGGCCTTCTTTCCTTGCCAAAGGGTGTAATTCATACCTGAAAGGTGCTAATAAGGGACTTTCAATTTTGGGAGGCCACTTCCTGCGATTTAATTATATTTTACTATTCTCCTGTATCATCCAAATTTGGGCCATCTTCACTGAAAGAATCATAGTCATCCCCAAACATATCACGTTCAATGCGTTCCCTCTCCCGTTTTTCCTCGGCTATATCCTCTGATAAAGGCCCTATTATCATCCAATCTTCCCAATCTAACTCATCGTCAAAAAAGTCATCCATTTTTTTCACCTCCTCCTGAATGGCCCCCTTTTGTTATGCTGCTGCTTCTTTGATGCTGTTTCTATTGTCCACAAGTCCTGTCAGGATAAGTTTGAGCACCTTTTCTGTATCAGCCATCACTTTTAGGCATACCGAATGGACGCTTATTCCCAGTTTCTCTGCGTAAGTCTTAATATACCTGAAACTATTTCCTATTGTATCCTCTGCCGATTTACCGACCATTACAGCCAATGCTTGTGCTGACAATTCAGCGACAACTTCTTGGAGCGAATCTTGGCCTGGCTTAAAATTTCCTTTCAAAATGTGATGGGCTGCGTGTGCTAATTCGTGGAAAAAGACGCATTCAGAACTCGTTGCTATGGCAATCTCCTTTCTTCCAGGGGAATAGTAGCCATAATAACGATAATTGCCTGGAATGGCCTTTAAAGAGATACTCTACTGTTGAGCACGCTCAATAAAGGGTAAGTCTGGTAATTCAATGTTTTCATATTCCAAGGCATCCCCTTTGGTGTCCTCAACCTTATAAACTGGTGAGTATCCAAACCCGGTCAACACCTGCTGTTCCTCTCTGTCATCATCGGACTTCCTGAAATAAGGAACGAGAATATACATCGCTTTGGAGCCCTTCTTCACATATCGATTGACGCTATTCCATTGTTTAATTCCTCTTGCGTCCTGTGTCCCACCGAAAAACATCAATGTTCTGTTGAGAAGACTCCATCTTGATGATGGTAAATTAGGGATAGGGAACATTGAATATGCTACTGCCTCTGGAATGTCCCCGCTTTTGAATCGGTCAATGATGGTGTTTAGTGTCTCTCTTACTTTTGGCGTCATAGCGCACCTCCTTTTCTTGCTGTGTCTGATTTTGTGAATTAAAAGCGCATTCTGAACACTTGCTCTTATCTCGACAGGACTCGCAAATAATGCGCGCGTCTAAAATCTGTGGCAGGGTCTCAAAGACCCTTTCGATGGCCTTGGTCATCGGCACATTGAGTGCCCACGCTATTCTACGGAGCGAACTGGACGCTCCCATGCTTAATTCTGGTGTGTATGCCATTTTTTGTTCACCTCCTTTCTTTCAAAACAAAAAAAGCCATCTGCCTGCGGGGGCAAAATGGCTCTTCGTTAATGATATAAATTCTTTGTTTCAGTCTATCTCATAATAAAGTTTGCATAATCCTTGATAACAACATGCAATAGGAGGTTCACGACAATCCTCCTTTGCTAAACACGCTTGATATAATGAGGGGGGTATAATTATTTAGAATGAAGACATTCCTGTGCTCATACTACGGTAGGCTATGTCACAAAATTTGGAATTTTGAAGATTTAGCACCATGATGGAAATTGGAAGGGCAATTAAACTACTGGAAATATATCGGCGGATGCCGCCAAATCAAAATAACCACGATGGATTAGAGTTCTATGAATGCTAAAAACTCGCTCACAAAAGTAGGTCGCCTTACATTAGCAGTTATCTAAATAGAATATTACCGCAATTCTTTTTCATTCAAAATAGTAGAGAAAGCAGGAGCAGTGGATATCAGCAAGGCAGGAGCGTGGCGGAATCTGTGCTCTTCGATTATATAATCCGAATTATCGGATGGACGTAGTTGTAAAAGACAGGATTTTGTCGGGGCTGAAATTTGTTGTTATGGACTCTTGATTATGATGAACCACAAGTCTGTCCGATAATTAAGTTTGGATTATGTAAGAAGAAACGCACAGATTATGACACGCGGGTCAATTGCTCGGTCTAAAAGCCAAAAAAGAGTCGGTAGGAGAAATCGAATAAATGACTATATTCCTGCGATTAATGCTTTGGCTTGTCTAAAAGTATAAAAGGCCGAATACAGGCATCTGGTGGCTCCTGAAAGGCATTTGTGGAAGATAAGTGAGAAGTAATAAAGGTAGTAAAGCAACATCATCTAAATTTAATAATTCAGCATCCCATTTATCAGTAATTTATTGAACGAGTTCCTGAACTACTTAAATTGTAAAGCGGAGTCCTATTTTAACGAGATTATCCTTTTCGCAGTTAACAGGTGGTATGAGGAGAATGATGGATAAGTTGATGATTATATTATACTATTATACTATGCTACCAATCAGCGGCGCCGCTTTTTGGCGTCCGCCTGAAGGAGCTTCGTTATACCCTCTTTTTTTCTTTGATTCTTGTATGTTTTATTTCGCAACTTAATTTACTATTTTTTATCGCTTTTTTTAGCTCCTCTATCTTTTCGTTATGTATTTCTCCAGCGGGATTTATATAAATACTCTCAATCAACATATTGCTGTTTACTTTAATTTTAATTCCACCTTCCCTATCTTGGAAATTTTGATTAGGTAAATTTAAGCTCCAATAGAGAAGCCTAAATTCTTTTTCATCTTTATACGGTAAATCCTTATAACATAAGGAGGTAAATACATTGCCAAGTGGAAAATCTTCCCTATCATAATCTATATAATTTATGACGCAGCCATTTATTTCGGGAGGGTCATCTCCAAATGAAGCTGTAAGTCGTTCATAATTAGTCTGAATGGCACATTCTTTATTAGCGTATACTCTCCACATAAGGTAAGATTCATTGTCGTTCATATGCCAACAGTTAAAAAAGAATGAATCTTTATGTTCCTTATAGTGCTTTACCGAAGAATTTGCTGTTTTAGCATTTTTGTATTTATTATATTCTATTTTAAATAGTTTTTCTTCTGTTCTGGTTGTCAAAAGACCTTCCCATAAATCATCATGTTCGGAAATATGTGAAAAATATAGAGCGCTATCATTAATAATCTGCATCAATTTTTCAAATGTTAAATATCTCCACATTTTTTGTAATGAGTTTTCGGGTTGATTCAAACTTGCATGTCTTTTGTACATTTATTTAGCACTCATTGCATTTAGGTATAACGCCCAAATCAGCCGCGCACGCTTTTTGCGTCGGCTGAATTTTGTTATTGGGCTTCATTGGCGGCTGCCGATAAGAAGGCTTCAATTTCATGGGTTAGCCGCTCTTGTAGATCCCGGCCCTGATGCTGAGGTGAGTGTTGTTCTCTAATGTGTTTTACTGAGTAGCGGGCGGGCTGAAGAGTTGGCTTACGCCCGTTGTGATACAGTTGCCACAGCGCTTCATGAAGCCTACTAAGAAAAATTAAAAGTTTCTGCAGCTCCTGAATATTCGTTTTACCAAAAAGCGCCGACATTTCCTCTTTCTTAGAGACCTCCTTATGAGCGAAAATATTATGCCGAATGGTGCGGTAGTTGTTTTCGTAAATCTTACGTCTCTTGGCAATATGACGTTTGAGTCGGCGGAAATCATCCGCATTCGGCACATACACATCACAAAGATACTCGTCGAGCCATTCATCTGCATTGTCGCTGCCCCGACGCTTGCGTCCAGCCAGCGCTTCCTTTGAAAAAATATCCATATTCGATTGTGCAATTTTAAGCAGGCGATTAACGTTATGCTTGGACTTCGGGTCGAACACTCTGGCAAGAGCAATGAAAGTACTGGTTTGTAGAGCACCAAGCACTGTGTTCCAAAAGAGCGGTGCTTTGTTCAATAATCGATAAACTTCCTTTTGCTCTCCAGCGACGGCATGGACGGCAAGATAAGAATAGAAGAACTGTATGCCCGACTCGGCCTCAGTACGGAAGACTTCCAGTTCATTAGCGAAAATATCTTCTGGCTGATTCATTTCACAATTAGCCCAACAAGTAATTATACGGTTGACCGCTTAAATACGAAAAATACTATTACTTATGTTTTTATCTAACCGCTTAACACTCAATAAATGAAGATAGATGTATATGGATAAACACAATGAGAAAGATTCCTGCCGCCCTAATACCGTTCTACCAAGAAAAAAACAAGTAAGATTTAATTGCGCAGCAGCCTTTTCTGTGTCTCCTGATAAGGTTAAGTCAATATGATTTATTATTTGTGTCGGACTGTAATCGCTTTTTCCTGAACAATTACACCTGCTTTTGTTATGATTATAACGGCGTTGTAAATTATATTTCTGTACCGCTGGTTGTCAACAACTTACAGAAAACTGTATTCTATACTATGCTGTAATTACTATTAAATTATACTATGTTAAAGATTGAAGCGTTGCTGAATGGGCAAGTGTAATACATTTCCTGGGGTACCACACACACACCCTTCCCAAAGACATACCTGCCGCCTTTTTATGCACGCACAATTGGGCCCCAAATACCATATATGACAATGATATGAAAAATCATCTGACATGTTTTTGGCTTTAATATTGTTATGTGAGATTGTGGCTACGACTTGCTGATTTGAACAAAACAGAAGGCTTTCTGTGTCTTTTGGTTGGATAGAATTCGTAATATTTACAATGGTTTTTAATGCGAATATAACAAGACGGGTAAATGAGGAGTTTCTTTGGGGACGCCACCAAGCCTACCAAAGCTCAGCGAACCGCAGATGGGCTTTTTTCTTACTATATAAGCTCATGGACATCCCGACTTTATGTCGGGACAGCATCCCGCCAGGTAGGGTTGGGACGTCAATAAATACAAGGAGTTAGCGATTTTTCGGCAACCTCTATTTTTTCGCAAGTGCCGTGGTTATTCTCCTTAATTCACTATTGGCCAAGGCCTCGATTTTTTTCTTCACTACCCTTGAATAATATTCTTGTTCTGTTTTGGTTAATGGTTCTCCATTATACTTTTTAAGAACAAGTTCTTTTTGCTTTGGTGAAAAAAGAGTGCTGAGATGCAAATTAAGCTGGAATGACTTCTTCTGCCTGTCGGCTGCCTTTTCTTTAGCGGATTTTTGCGTTTCAAGATTTGACGCATAGCGCTTCAAGGTATTGCGAAGACGCTCTATTGATAGAGAAATTCCCTTTTCCAAGTCTACTGCTTCGGATGAAATCAAATTCCCATATTTTGTTTTCAAAGAGTTGGCTATGTTTTCCAAGCCTGATGGAAGTTGTAGGTTTTCCAAATTAAGCATCTCAGCGCTCAACAACAGCAGTATTTCAAGATCGCGTCTTTTTTTGCTATTCTTTGGATATTTTAAAAGCAATGTTTCAAAGTCCAAATTGGAACGCCTGTGAGCGCAGTATGCGAGAATTACTGGGAATCCTTCTATTAACCTAGGTTCGTCCAAATCAACCAATGCATCCAGAACATCAATAATTTCGCTTTTATTTAATATATTTTTGTCTTTGGATAGGATCGGATACCCAAGATTCCCTAAGGAAACAATTATATCTTCCTTTTTCATAGACATGATTTCACCTTTTTAAAAAATTCATCACCGACCATTTGTTTTTCGAACAGTTTTTCAATGAAATAAATAAAATTCTTCATAACTTTGTCTGGGTTAAGATCATATTGGGCGGCCTTTCTATACCTTGCCAGCAGTTGCTCGGCGTCTATTTCTCCTGTCATGAAAACCGCTATACAATCAGAAATATCCACACTTGTCCCTCGAAACATCTTGGTTATGATGAGATCCATCAGGTTTATGGCACCCAAGTAAATATGACGCCATTCTTTAACAACAATGTGTTTCCCTTGATCCAATATCGGATCAAGTAGCTCGGTAGTGAAAATTTGGTTTCCAGACCAGAACTGGTAAATAAAGTTTGGGTCATCTGGATGCCGCAAACCACCTCCCGCATCATGATAGCCTATTTGATTTAAAAACTTCATTAACCTTTTGAATTCATTTTCAACAGGTACGACAAAATCGATATCCTTTGTTGACTCTTTGATATTGAGCAGGGTCATAGCCGTTCCACCACATGCGATCAGCCGGGTGTTAAAGTTCATAAGGCTGTTCCAGTTCTCAAGAGTTAACATTAAATCATCGCCTGTAAGCCTATATTTGTTGATTGAAGCCATTGACTCTCCCTTATAGAGCTTTTATTATCCTTTTTTAAACAAATTGTCAATATAAATTGTATAAATTTATACAAAGATATTGTATATTTACATACAACTAATAATCTTTTTAATCTATTGAAATATATTATGTATCTACTAATATATATATAATAATAAATAAAGGCAATTTGTATAAAAATGTACAAAATAATTGTATTATTTCATACAAAGTTAGGATTAAGGAAAGGGTTGTTTTTTAATATTGTTATCAATCCAGATTGTTTCATAAAAAAGGTCTCCTGCCACTTCTATTTTGTGGCTACCAACGTAAGGCGGGACACTTTCCATAGCTCAATCATTTAGAAGTTTTTTTAAAAGATCGTAAACAACGCTCAAGAAAACTAGAGACAAAACAAGCTAACCCGACTTTCGCGCTTTAAAAAAACATACCAATATTCAATAAGTTATGACTACAGGCACTACAGACATTCTTCAAGTTTTGTTTAGGCTATGTTTTTCTTTATTGGTAAATTGGTAAATTTTTATAATCAATTCCGAGTTTGTTATAAACGTCTATATGAACTGCCTCAGGTATTCCTGGTTTTCTTACATTGATGACAGTGCCTTTGGTTGTCGGCAATTGGATCGTTGAATAAT
>JAYEFW010000176.1:0-3308 GCA_034658795.1 Thermodesulfobacteriota bacterium | reverse complement strand
TTAAAACAGGAATTTTGATTTATGAAATTTATTACAGATCTTCATGTTCATTCTAAATTTTCAAGAGCAACATCAAAAAATATGGACCTTGAGAATATATATATTTCAGCTCAACTTAAAGGAATAACGGTTGTCGGAACCGGTGATTTTACACACAATGTATGGTTTTCGGAAATAAAAGAGAAATTACAGCCGGCCGAGGAAGGACTTTTTAAACTAAAAGATGAATTATCTCAAAAATGCGATGAAAAAGTTCCATTATCATGCCGCAATAAAGTCCGCTTTCTTTTAACTTCAGAAATTAGCAATATATATAAGAAAAATAACAAAACTCGAAAAAATCATAATCTTATATTTATGCCTGATCTTGATTCCGTATATAATTTAAATTTAAAGTTAGATAAAATTGGTAACATAAAATCAGACGGAAGGCCTATTCTTGGTTTAGATGCCAGGGATCTTCTGGAGATAGTTCTCGAAACATCGGAATCAGCACTCTTTATACCCGCTCACATATGGACCCCCTGGTTTTCGCTTTTTGGTTCAAAATCAGGTTTTGATTCCATTAAAGAGTGTTTTGAAGATCTTTCTAATTATATTTATGCTGCGGAGACGGGTCTTTCTTCAGATCCACCTATGAATTGGAGGGTTTCGGGGCTGGACGGTCTTACGCTTATATCAAATTCTGATGCCCATTCCCCTTTTAATCTCGGCAGGGAAGCAAATATTTTTAATACAAATCTTTCTTATCCAAAAATTATATCGGCAATAAAATCAGGGAATCCAGGAGAATTTTTAGGAACTTTCGAGTTTTATCCTGAGGAGGGGAAGTACCATCTTGACGGACACAGAAAATGCAAAGTTTGTTTAAAGCCAAACCAGAGTATAGCAAATAACGGTTTGTGTAATGTATGTGGAAAACCCCTAACCCTCGGCGTATTATACAGGGTTGAAGAGTTGGCGGACCGACCCGAAGGTCTAAAACCGGAAAAATCACATCCATATTACAACCTTGTTCCTCTCGCAGAAATATTATCGGAAATTTTAAATGTAGGACCAAAATCTAAAAAAGTTCAGCGAAACTATATGGCTGCGCTCGAATCCTTAGGACCGGAATTCGACATACTTCATAATCTTTCTATAAATGATATTGAAAAAGCCGGTATTCCTTTACTTGGAGAGGCAATTAATCGGATGCGCAAAAAAAAGGTTACTATTTTTCCAGGTTATGATGGAGAATATGGAAAGGTAAAAATTTTCAGACAGGGCGAGAAGGAAAAACTTCTGGGACAAAAACAACTGTTTATTATTCCTGAAGAGATAACTTCCGTTGTAGCAGACACTTTAGTTAAACCCTTAACGCAACAAAAATTTTGTAAAATTCCCAAAAAACCGGACCAAACAAAATATAGTAAGCAAAAGAAAACAGTAGCTCCGCTTAATAAAGACCAGCTTAAAGCAGTTAAGCATAAAAAAGGCCCCCTGTTGATTGTAGCCGGCCCGGGCACAGGTAAAACACTCACACTCACACACAGAATCGCTTATATCATCACAGAAAGAAAAGTTTCGACCGATAATATACTTGCCGTAACATTTACAAACAAAGCAGCTCGGGAAATGAAGGATAGACTTTTATTATTAATGGATAAAACAAAAAAGCTGCCGGAAGTTACTACATTTCACTCTTTTTGTTTTAAAATTTTAAAGGATCTGAATAACGATAAAAATTATACGATAATAGATGATTATGATCGAAAGACGCTAATAATAGAGGCAATAAAACAGGCTGAAATTAAAGGAAATAAAGTATCAACAAAACCCTCAGCCCTGTTAAAGATGATTGTTTCTGCTAAACAAAACATACTTTCCCCGCAAGACAATTTAAAAGAAATAAATGAGTCGGAAACAGAAGAACTTTCTGCTATCTATAAGGAATATCAAAGGATTTTATCAATCCAGGGGCTTTACGACTATGAAGATTTGATTTTTAATATGGTAAGGCTGTTAGAATCAGATATGGATTTTTGTAAAAAATATCAAGACAAATACAAATATATATTTGTTGATGAATATCAGGATCTAAACCAGGGGCAATATAGAATTATAAAAGCCCTTACAAACCATGATAGTAATATATGTGTTATAGGTGATCCCGACCAGTCAGTATATGGATTCAGGGGCTCAGATGTTCGTTATTTTAAGAGCTTTCTTAGAGACTACCCCGAAGCTGAGGCAATAAATCTAAATCAAAACTATCGATCAACCGAAACCATACTTGAGGTATCATATCAGACCATAAAAAACCATAGAGAATACAATGCACTGGGTTCTGCCTCACGTGTTTATTCTGATATTAAAGGGACAAAAACAATAAATATTATTGAGCTTGTTTCGGAAAAGGCCGAGGCTGTGGCCATTGGTAAGATAATCGAGAAAATGGTAGGAGGAATTGGGTTTCATTCTATTGACTACGGAAGCGTTGATAGTTCTTGTACAAAAAAACAGATGGGTTTTTCTGATTTTGCCGTGTTGTTTAGGTCCTGGATTCAGAGCAAGATCATTGCAGATGTTTTTGATAATGCCAATATTCCATATCAGATATTAAGCAGAGAAAATGCTTTTAATTCAAAGGGTGTTTCAGAGCTGTTATCTTTTTTGAAAATAATTGAAGATAGAGGTTCTTATGTTGATTTTGAAAGAATTATAGATTTAACAAAACCAGGTATCGGCAAAAAAACCTTAGAAACATTCAAAACATGGTGTTATAAAAATAAGTTTTCGCTTAAAGAAGCCATGTTAAAGACTTGTCGTTTTCCTGTTGTCGGCTTGAGCAAGTCAAGCCAGCAGAAGCTTTATGGTTTTATTGTTAACACTTTAAAAATAAAAGAAAAGATTAAAGACCTGAGCCTTGAGGAAAAGCTTTTGTATTTATCTGAAAAAACAAAAATCAAAGATATAATTACAGAACAAGCCTTAAACGACATAATTGTTGTGACACGTAATCCGGATGTAAAATCCAGCGACTTTCTTTCATCAATAGCGCTTCATACAGATACGGATATTTATTCCTCCCGGGCAGAAAAAGTTTCACTAATGACCATGCATACAGCCAAAGGTCTTGAATTTCCGGTAGTTTTTATTGCCGGCAGCGAAGATGGGTTTATACCAATGAAAAAATACGGAGATGAAGAACCGGACATTGACGAAGAAAGAAGGTTGTTTTATGTAGCAATGACTCGTGCAAGAGAAAGGCTTTACTTTACATATGCAAAAAAGCGCAGGGTTTATGGAAAGATGATTGCAAGAGA
>JAYEFW010000175.1:0-3312 GCA_034658795.1 Thermodesulfobacteriota bacterium | reverse complement strand
GAAAAAAATTGATAAAATAACGTTGGATAAGTGTGTCCTTTAAAAGCCATCACATCTAACTTATTGAATTAACAGCATTTAAAAATTAATCACTTTTTTCTTGACAGGAGGAATATAGGATGTCCCTCTGGACAACCTCTGACAAGGAACACCACTGTTATTTGGACAAAACAGTCCTGTTTAAGATCTACCTATCCATCAGCCAACCCGGGCAAGGTGGTTTTCTGTTGACCATAACCAGCTAATTTGGTATGAATTTTTGAGCTGTGTGGAGTTTCGTGTCATGGGCACAGTAACGAAGGGCATTTGTGGAAAGGGCTCGTACCGGTATACCACCTGGGAAACTCTCCAGGTTCTATTTCCAAAGCGCTTAAAAGAACAATGAAAGAATAATTCAACGCAGGAAAGAACGTTCCATCTTTCCTGTGAAAAGGGGTAATCAAAATGCAGTTATCTCCATTGAGGGAAATAGCGAATGAACTTCCGTTCTTCAAAACCGTGGATGACCGTGAAAAGCTATTAGGTGTCATTGGCGCTCTTGTGTTGCGGAGAATAAGCCTTAGCAAGGCTTCAGAGATCATAGGAATGGAAAGAGAAAGGTTTCTGGGGCTGTTGGATGGCATGAAACTGGGATATTCATATCTCGAGGATCAAGACGTAGAGGTAGAGAGAAAATGGTAAGAAGTGCTGTCTTTAACAGTTCTCCTTGGATATTTCTTACCAAGCTCGGTATTGATGAAAGACTCAACGCAATATGACCAGAAAAAAAGATAAAAACCCACTCGATGAATACCGAAAAATAAAAGACGAAATTATTGTTGATAAAGTCAACAAAATTTTTCGCAAGCACCCGGATAAATACATCCAAAAACTGGAAGAGATTGGTTTTGAATATCATGAGGAAGAAGACTATGAAAAAATAGAAGAAGACAACGCTGCGCCCCAAAATGATCGTCAAGAATATTTGGTGGCATACTTTGATGGAAAGCACGAATTATGTGAAAAGACGTTACGAACATTCTTGCAGGAACACGAGTCAGAGCATCCAAATTATCCTTTGATCAGAAAATATTTCAAGGCAGCAAATCAAAGGCTTAAAGATCTTCTATTGTTTGGTCTCGATCAAGATCCCATTAATATTGATCTGTTAAACGATCTTGCGTTTTTCCATGAATTCCGAAACATCTTGGAAGAGCTGGTTAACCGGTTTTTATCTGCCTGCCGTCAAGAGGAAAATCTATTGAATTTCAGCGAGATAGTACAGGATTTTCATTATGCAACCGAACCAGATAGCTACAATGCTTTATCCAAATTAAAGGAATTATTCCCACCTGATACAGAAAAAGGGAAAAATATCGAATTTGTAGCTGTTGAACTTTTGAGAAACAGGGATGAATCACGGCATATCGAGTTTTAAACTGCGACGGAACTCAGGGGAGAAAGATTTTTAGGTCCATATGAATAACAATAATAGCTTTATTAACGTGTAGCCGGTAATTTTGGAATGCTTTTTAGTTTTATATACAGGAGATTGTTCTAAAGCTGCGAATGTGAAGGGGGTTCCAGAAATCCTAAGAAATGAAACAAAATATGAGGTAAATAATGGGTGCTTTGAATACGCTAGAAATTTCTCAGGATATATTAGATTCTGCCAGGCTGACAGTAAATGATCTGAAAGTAGAAATAGCAATCAGTTTATACTCTCAGGGTCGGCTCTCAGTTGGCAAGGCACGTGAGCTGTGTGGCATGTCATTATGGGAATTTCGTCAGTTGCTTGCTTCTCGCCGCATTTCACCGCATTATGACGTGTATGATTTCAAGGACGATCTGGCGACCCTGCGTGAACTGGGGCGGTTATGATTGTCGAAGGTTGGTCATGTCAACCTACTGATTTTAGAGAATAGCTAATCCAGACTGATTCTCATTGAGGCGTGACAACAGCAATTTTGGAGTCAAAATTCTCCTTCTCAAATATTGAATGCTATTCTGTTTAAGACCTGCCTATCCATCAGCCAGCCCTGGCAAGGTGGTTTTCTGTTGACCATAACCAGCTAATTTGGTATAGATTTTTGCATTCTGTGGAGTTTCGTGTCATGGGCACAGTGAAGAAGGGCATTTGTGGCAAGGGCTCGTAAATGAAGCGGGAGGCGCGTATTTTGGAGCGATATACGCTTTTTCGTACATTCTAATTTATTAGCAAAACCGGCACGCTATCTGTGAGTCTCTCCATGTGCTATTTCTAAGGCGGTCAAAAGAATAATGAAAGAATAATTCAATATGGGATTTCCCTTCTTTTTCAAAACTTTGATCAAAACTGTAAAACTGGAGGATGTCCCAAGTTTCCCTTAGCAGACGAGTTGGTATTTTCAGAGAAAAACTTTGTATCGATAAAACCTTACGTCCCTTACACCCCATTACACCCGGGAGGTTTCAACCATGAGCGGTCAAATGATGGATTACAAAGAAAAAGTAATAAAAGAGTTAGAGGATCTTTCGAAGCAGAAGATTAATGAGGTTATTGATTTTATTGGTTACTTAAAGTCCAAGGATGCAAAAAGAGGAAGAAACAAGAAAATAGATACCCTTAATACCAAAGATAATGCTCTTTTATCAATTATTGGTATCGGAGAAAGTGCAGCGCCCCATAACCTTGCTCAAAATCATGACAAATATGCTTATGGTGATTTATGAGAAAACCTATTTTCTTTGATAGCTGGGGATGGATAGCGGTGGTGGATCGTAAAGATCCTTATCATGAAACGGCAAAAGCTTTTTATCAGGAGTACGTTAAGGGTGGAGGGATTCCCATAACTACGGATTATATTTTGGATGAAGTTCTCACCGTGCTCCGGAGAAGATTGACACACCAGGTGGTGGTAAAATTTGGAGAGGGTATCTTCCAGTCTGCAAGGGCTCAAAAACTCCGCTTTGAGCTAATTGATAATAGAAGGAGAGAGAAGGCATGGGAATTATTTAAGAAATACCAGGATAAACCTGATATCTCCTTTACAGACTTTACCTCTTTTGTGGTGATGTCCGAATTCAAGGCAAGGAAAGTATTTACTGGAGACGAGCATTTTGAAAAAGTAAATTTGGGGTTTAAAAGAGTGCCATAAATGAGGAACATGAATAGCTTGCAGTTTTAAGGCTGAAAATGCGTTGTTTTTTGATGCCCAAAGCCATGTCCTCACTAAGCAATCCTCGAATGATACTCCTTTCCTTCCGCTGATAGGGTGATTGCTTTCTGTCAGCTTCATCCCTGCCCGCCTGGAGGGTAAATCCTGTCAGCCTTGCCTGCCCCGTAGGTAGTTT
>JAYEFW010000174.1:9589-13562 GCA_034658795.1 Thermodesulfobacteriota bacterium | reverse complement strand
GGACATTCCGGATTCGCAATAAATGCGCATGACACTATAATTGTCATTGATCCATTTCAGATAAAGGAAGTCGTGCCCGCAGATATAATCCTGATTACTCATTCTCACTATGATCATTGTTCAATTGAAGATATTGATAAAATAATAAAACCGGACACTGTAATCGTTACTGAAGCGGAATCAGCCAAAAAACTTTCAGGCGATGTCAGAGTTGTAAAACCAGGAGACAAAATAAATGTCTCTGGAATCGATATCGAAGCGGTCGAAGCTTACAATACCGATAAGGCTTTTCATCCAAAAATTAATGGATGGTTAGGCTTCATTATAACTATTGATGGAATCCGGATTTATCATGCCGGAGATACAGACCTTATCCCTGAAATGGACAAATTTGCAGTTGATATCGCCTTGCTGCCGGTTTCAGGCACTTATGTGATGACCGCTGAAGAAGCTGTTGAGGCAGCAAAACGCCTGAAGCCCGAAATTGCAATACCCATGCATTTTGATTCAATTGTTGGATCAAAAGAAGATGCAATTAATTTTAAAAAATCCCTTGAAGGGATATGTGAAGTGGTAATTATTTCGCAATGAAAACTTATTCAATTTTTTCTATTTCGATAGTTCTGGTAATTATTTTCAGCAGCACTGTCTTTGCTGAACGCCTGTCTGTTACGCCCTCTATTTCCAACATACGATCCGGACCTGGAACCGGATACGATGTATTGTGGCAGGTTGCAAAATATCATCCGATTCTTGTTTTGAAAAAAACAGGAGCCTGGTACCATTTTCGTGATTTTGAGGATGATAAAGGTTGGATTCACAAGTCTCTTGTCCGTAAAATATCAACGGTTATTACAAACAAGAACAAATGCAATTTACGATCAGGCCCAGGCACCAAATTTAAAATTTTATTCACTACCGAAAAAGGTGTTCCATTTAAAATCTTAAAGCGCAAAGGCAACTGGATTCACGTTCAGCATGCTGATGGAGACAAGGGATGGATTCACAAGTCTTTAGTATGGTAAATCATAATATAGACTTTCAGATAATTCATTTCACAAGGCCAGAAGGAGGAAGGCGTATTAGTTATACGTCGACGACTGATAACGCAGTGAAATTAATTATCTGAAAGTCTATAAAGGAGGAATTGTGGCAAAAAAACGCGTAAGCCGATCACGGAAACGACAGCTTGATGAACCTGATAAATTTATTTCTTTCTCAGCAAGATTTTTTGAATTCCTGACAAAATATAAGGTTCATGCATTATCTGCAATGGGAGTAATCTTTACTCTAATAATAATTATCTCTTTAGTCTATTATTATTCAGTTAGCTCTGAGAACAAAGCCTCTGCAATGCTTTCAAACAGCGTTGCCAAGTATGATAAAATTAAAAGCGAACACGGGCCAGTTAAAGCCTGTCAGGAAGTGGCTGCCGACTTTAAACAGATTATTGAAAATAGCTGGGGTAGGAACAGCGCGAAACTGGCAACCGTTATGTATGCAAATATCTGTTACAATGCTGGTGATTTTAATAAGGCTGCGGAATTATATAATAAAGCCCTTCCTGAGTTTGAAAATAACCCATTTATTAAAAGCCTTATATTGAATGGTATTGCATACTCCTGCGAAGGAAAAAAAGATTACAATTCTGCCGCAAAATATTTTGAAATTATTATATCCGGACCTGATGATGAAATTAAAGATGAAGCTCTGTTCAATTTAGGACGGCTTTACGCATTAATGGGAAACAAAGATAAAAGCACTGAGGCTTTTAATAAAATTATTTCTGACTATAAAGATTCCAGCTATTTAGAGATAGCAAAAGAAAAAATATTATGAATTATTATTTATAAAATGGAAGGTTCGAAAGAATGGTTTTGAGATCTTCATCTAAAAAGTTAATTCCAGCTCCGATAAAAAAAGATTCATTCCCTTCATCGCTTATAAAATCATCAAAACCCGTGGTTATATATAAATGCTTTAATGGCGTAAAATCTGCTTTGAATTTCAAGTGAGCATTGCTGTCTGAATCAAAATCAAAGGCTTCCACCGAAAGAGTCAGGCGATCTTTGAAAAGATAGTAATCAAATGCGAAACCGCCTGTAGATTCAAAAATTCCACCACGCAAGCCAAGGTCATAGTAACGCTTGGCAATTTGGGCTGAAAACTTAATTTCATTTTTTTCATTTTTTTCAATATGCTCTGTTGTAGTTACTCCGTTTGTAGTAGTTGTGATATCGGTTTCAGACTCCACTCCACCCGGATCATCAACAATCTGAAACAAATAATACTTGTCCGCCCTTGGTTGAATACGAAGAGTAAGATAGGATTTAACTTCTTCGCTGTCAAAAAGATATTCTCCTCTGTAATCCAGATATGTTCTAAAAGATTCCTGTTTTTGCATATAATCATTTATGCTGGTAAGAGTTGAATTTATATTTTCAACCGTTTCTTCTTCATTAATCAGCTTTCCTAATGATCCTTCTCCCCTGTTTATCTTTTCAGTTATTTCTTTAAGCGATGCGAGTGTTCCGTTTAATCTTTCAACTGTATCCTCCTCGTTAATTAATTTCCCTATGCTTCCTTCTCCTTTATTAATCTTTGATGAAATTTCATTTATTGTCGCTGAGAACTCGGAAAGATTTGTTATTATTTTTACAAGTTCTTCATTGTTTTCCTGCACGGTTCTGTCCAGAGTTTCAGCCACAGACTTCATAGAATCAACTATTGAACGAAGTGAAGCTTCACCCTTTTCACCTCCCATTACATTCGCAAACGAACGTGTCAGCTCGCTGATATTTTCCGCCACCTCTCCGAGAACATTCATCAAGCTATCCAAATCTGTTGTAGAGACAGTGCTAACAATGCGCCCATCCGGTTCAATCAGGGGAGCTGCCGGGGAGCCCTGAACCAGCACAATATATTTATCACCAAGTATTCCCCTGCTTCTGATTGAAGCTTTAACATCTTTTCTAAGTTTAATATTAGAATCTATTCGAAGGATTACCAGCGCTTTCCCGTCTTCAAGTAAAATCTTGCGGACCCTGCCCACTTCAACTCCTGCGATCTCAACTGGAACATCTTCTTCAAGGCCGGAGGCGGAATCAAAATATACTTTAACTTCATATCCTTTATCCATTTTAAAACCAAGCTTACCCAGCCGCATGGACATGTATCCAAGAATTATCATTCCAATTATAACGAAAACACCGACTTTTGCTTCTATGCTTAAATTTGACAAAGAAAATCCCTCAATCTCTTAAATCCTTAATAAACCGTTTAACAAAAGAATTGTTTGATGAACGCATTTCATCCGGTGTCCCAACAGCAACAATTTTACCCTGACATAACATGGCTACCTTATGTGCAATCCTAAAGGTGGACTCAATATCATGACTAATAACAATAAAGGTCGCCTTTGTCCTCTTCTGGGTCGCTACAATAAGCTCATCAATGCTTTCGCGCATTATAGGATCAAGGCCTGTTGTGGGCTCATCAAATAGTACAATTTTGGGATCCAGTGCAATAGCCCTTGCAAGTCCAACTCGCTTGCGCATACCACCGGATAGTTCGGAAGGCATTTTGTGTATCACGTTTTCCAATCCAACAAGCTTTAACTTCTCATTAACTATTTTATTGACCTCTTTTCTTGATAATCGCGCGTGTTCGTTTAGAGGAAAAGCTACATTTTCACCCACTGTCATCGAGTCGAATAAGGCTGCATCCTGAAAAAGCATACCAAACTTTTTTCGTGTTTTATTAAGCTTTTTGTCGTTTAGATTAGTAATGTCAATTCCGTCAAGAAGAATCTGCCCTGAATCAGGCCTTATAAGACCTATAATATGCTTTAAGAGAACGCTTTTGCCTCCTCCGCTCTGACCAATAATAACGGTAATCTTTTCAGAATCTATATTAAGATCAAGTTCGTCCAGGACTTTTTGGCTGTTAAATGATTTAGTTATCTTTATTAGTT
>JAYEFW010000174.1:0-9489 GCA_034658795.1 Thermodesulfobacteriota bacterium | reverse complement strand
TTTAAGAGAACGCTTTTGCCTCCTCCGCTCTGACCAATAATAACGGTAATCTTTTCAGAATCTATATTAAGATCAAGTTCGTCCAGGACTTTTTGGCTGTTAAATGATTTAGTTATCTTTATTAGTTTGATCATCAGAACATAACTGCTGTAAGAAAATAATCACTAATAAAAATCAATATTGATGACAAGACCACCGACTGTGTTGTTGCTCTTCCAACTCCCTCAGCGCCGCCGACTGTATATATTCCCTTGTAACAACCCACAAGAGAAAGAATTAATCCAAAAAATGCAGCTTTTATAAGTCCATTGAAAATATCATCAAGTTCAACAATATCAATTATTTTGGCTATGAAAATTCCTGAATTGATTTTTAGAAGGTTAACTCCAACAAAATAGCCGCCTACAATACCGACAAAATCAGATATAATCGTCAAAACAGGCAGCATTAATATTGCGGCAATTATACGAGGCATAACCAGATATTGAATGGAATTGACTGACATCGTATTTAACGCATCAATCTGCTCTGTGACTTTCATGGTACCGAGTTCCGCCGCCATCGCTGAACCAACACGCCCCGTCACCATTAAGGCTGTGAAAACCGGCCCAAGTTCGCGCGTCATTGCCAGGGCCAAGGTTGAGCCCACCAGGCTTTCACCCCCGAACATTTTAAAACCATGATACGTCTGAAGAGCAAGAACCATGCCCGTAAAAGCGCCTGTAATCAGAACAACACCAACGGAATTTACTCCAACAAATTCCATCTGCCTAAAAACAACTCTAAAACGAAACGGCGGACGGAACATCCATGATATGGTTGACAGCAGAAGGAGCATAATTCTGCCGCATTCTTCAACAAAAAATACAAGCGGTCTCCCTGCAAGTTCAAGAAATCGTATCATAGGTTTTTATTTAGTCGATATAAAAAGTTTAGAAAAATTAACTTATTGCAAACATAAGGAAATTAGCCATTAAAGTCAAGGTAAAGCTTTATTTTCATTGATAGCATTCTTGGGCTTTAGCCTGTATTTCTCAATGCCGCTCACAAAAAATAGAAGGCTGAAGGCTGTCAGGGAGCTTCAGCCTTCAGACTATCCACCTGAATAGTTACACTATATATAGGTGTTGAATAATTAGAAGCGCAGCATAACGTAGTTGTGTATAATTATGCATAATTAACTTGACTTAATAATAATGTTATGCAATTAATTCACAGTTCTGGAAAAATATTTAACTTAGGAACGTGGACGAATTAACTTCCTCAAGTAGGCGCACAGATTTGGGTCGAATTTGTTCGATCCCAAATCACAAAAGTTGAAGGAATAGCGTGCTATTTCAATATTTTTGTGATTTGAGACCGGACAAAGGCGGCCTGAAGCTGTGATGTATAGTTGGGGAAGTTATTTCGTCCACGTTCCTTATTAACAATGCGTGACGAAAAGTAAGGTTTTTTATGAGCGGCAACTCTTTAAAAAAAATTAGAGAATCCCGTATGATGAGCAAGTCCGAACTTGCAAGAGAAGCAAAGGTCTCTCCGATCACTATTGCTCGAATAGAAAAAAACATGCCGTGCCGCATGGAAACTAAAAGAAAGATTCTTTTGGCCCTGGGATTTAAACTTTCGGATAAAAACAAGATATTTGGCGATTAAGGGTTTATCAAATGATATTTGGAAAAGCTCCCAGCTTAGTCGGCCTTGATATTGGCTCCAACGCTTTAAAGGCCGGAGAAATTACGGCAACAAAAAAGGGGTTTGCCCTGAAGAATTTCGGAATGATAAGTATTGCCCCGGGAGCAATTGAAGAAGGCAATATAAATGACCCGGAAAATGTTGCCGACTCAATTCGTCAACTATTTGAGGCGAATAACATAAAAGAAAAAAATATTGCCATATCGATCGGAGGTTATTCGGTTATTGTCAAAAAAATAGACGTGCAAACCGCAACCGAAGAACAACTCCAGGAAACCATTCGTCAGGAAGCAGAACAATATATCCCTTTCGACATCAGCGAGGTTAATATAGATTATCAAATCCTGGGAGAAACGGAAACCGGCTTAGATCAAATGAGCGTTATCCTGGTTGCAGCCAAAAAGGAAATAATTAGTGAATATATTAATCTTGTCCAAATGGCCGGACTTAACGCATGTATAATCGATGTTGATGCCTTTGCCCTGCAAAATATTTTCGAAGCTAATTATGAGTTAACTGATGAAAATGTAGTGCTGATAGATATAGGGGCAAACAAAACATCTTTGAACATACTGAAAAGCCATTCTTCTGTATTCATGAGAGATGTTTCCATGGGATGCAGCCAGATAAATCAAAAGATAATCTCTCTTATAGACTGTTCTTTTGCAGAAGCCGAACAAATTAAGCTTGGTAAACAGGCAGACAAAATATCTCCTGATGATCTAAAACAAATTGTTTCATCTGTGGTTTCCGAGTGGAGTATCGAAATAAAACGCGCTCTTGACTTTTATTATTCGGCAAACCCAGATGAGCAGATAAAAAGCATTATGCTCAGCGGCGGTGGCGCCCATATTAAGGAATTCCGTCAACTTCTGGCGGCAGAAACATCATCTGATGTAGAAACTATTAATCCTTTCAAAAAGTTACATATAGCTGAGCATTTTGATCCTTCATACCTTGAGCATATAGCTCCTCAAGCAGCTATATGCATGGGGCTTGCCTTAAGAAGAGTTGATGACAAATGATAAAAGTTAATCTACTGCCTTATAGAGCTGCACGCAAAAAAGAGAACATACGCCTCCAGGTCTCGACATTTTTTCTCTCAATTATATTTGTCACTCTTTCCATGTATTACTATAATATATCGTTGAACAACAAGATTGACGTCTATAATGTTAAAATAGAAAACATTAAAAATGAACTGTCCAAATACAACAAGATAACTAAAGAAATAGACGGTATCAAAAACAGGCTGGCTGTCCTCAATAAAAAAACGGGTGTAATAAAAAATCTTGAGCTTAATCGCAAAGAGCCTGTCCGTCTTCTTGATACAATGACGTTTATGGTAATTCCAAAACGGATGTGGTTTACATCTCTTGAGTCAAAAGAAGAGGTAGTCACAATTAAAGGGTTTGCTCTTGATAATAAAACAGTGGCTGATTTTATGACTCGCTTAGAAGGCTCAAAACTTTTTGACAGCGTAAATTTAATGAATCTGAAACAAGAAACGTATAATAAGTATACAAATCTTAAAGGATTTGTAATTTCCTGTAATAAAAAGCCTGCTGATAAAGCTGCTACCGAGAAGGCAAAAAAATAATGAAGAAATTCGACATTTCTTTAAAACCTATTGAACCCTTATTTGAAAAAGTTGGAAACATATCAAAACTTCACAGAATCCTGATATGTGTTGCGACTTTCATTGTAATTACAGGGTCGTTTATTTATTTTTTATATCTTCCAAAATTTGAAGGGCTGAATCAATTAAATTCAGAATACAAAAATCTTGAGCAAAGGCTCGCTTCAGCTAAAAAAAAGGCTGCGCAGCTTAACCAATATAGAGAAAAAATGAAAACAGCCGAAGCTAAATACAAAATCGCCATGAAAGCTTTGCCCGACAAAAAAGAAATTCCTTCTTTGCTAACCAGCATCAGTGAAGCCGGCAAGGAAGCCGGCCTGGAATTTCTTTTATTTCAGCCTATATCAGAAATTAATAAAGATTTTTATGCTGAAATTCCTGTTTCAATTAAAATTGCCGGCAATTACCACAATGTTGGACTCTTTTTTGATAATGTTTCAAGGTTATTCAGAATAGTAAACATAAAAGATATTGTGATGACTACACCCCGGGAGGACAAGGGGCTTAACACCTCCTGTACAGCTACAACCTACAGGTTTGTCGAGACTGAAGAAAAGGATGCGGCAAACACAACGAAAAAGAAATAAAGTAGCAGATCAGCCACCAAGACACAAAGGCTCAAAGAAAGCATATGCTTGATAAATTAAGGAATTAAAAGTTCTCGTTCCCATGCTCCAGCATGGGAACGCATACCATATGGGTTCCCACGCTGGAGCATGGGAACGAGGCAAGAAAAGAAATAGTAAGTGTTCATGGGTTCAAGGTTAAAAGCCGATGCGTAAATATATTATCAAAATATTAAATGTGATCTGCATAACATGTCTTTTCTTATATTGTGGCTGCAATGATCAACCGGAAAAGCCCAAAAAAGCAACGGTTATCAGCAAAAAAATTGTAATGCCAAAAAAGGAAAAGCGGCCAATTAAGAAGGACCAAAAAGTTGAAACCTCAAAACCTGAAATAAAAAAACAAGCATTAAAACCAAAAACCAGCAAAACAGATACGGTTCCTGATCAAAAGATTGAATTATCAGAAACAACTGTCAGTTATAAGGCTGAGGGGAAAATAGATCCATTTGCCTCAATTTTCAGAGTTGAATCTTCCGCATTTGCTGATCAAAATGACAGAAAAAAGAAAAAACGCATTCCGCTTACCCCTATTGAAAAGGTTGACTTGAGTCAGTTGAAGCTTGTGGGGATAATCTTCGCGCCAGGCGGAAACAAAGCGCTTGTAGAAGATGCGTCCGGCAAGGGGTTTGTAATAAAAAAAGGCACCAGCATAGGTATTAAATCAGGCAGGGTAATAAAAATATTAAAGGGCCGTGTAGTTGTAGAAGAAAAAGCCGAAAGCATATTAGGCAAAACAAGTCTTGTTAAAAGAGAACTTAAACTTCAGAAGCCTCCTGGAGAAGAATAATATGAATTACAGAAATTATAAATTGTCAAAAATCAGGGCCATAGCCATTTTCCTGGTAATTTTAATACCTGTATTTACAGGATGTGCTCAAAATATGGCTGCAAAAAAAGATATGGAAGTTTCTCCTGAACCAAAGCTTATAACTGAAATAAGCACCTCTGAGAATCCGGAATCATTTAATATATTGGTTAAGGGGAATCGTTTATTGACTTACATGTCTGTTAAACAACTCTTTCCCTTGGCTGTACTGCTTTACTTTCCTGAAACAGCTCTTCTTGATAATATCAAAACAAATATTTTGCCGGAAAGCGAAATTGTTGGCCCAATAACAGCTTCCGAGTTAAATGAAAAAGGTCATAAATCCAGGATCGAAATATTACTAAAAAAAGATGTGCCCTATAAAGCAGCTAATGAAGAAACCGGCCTTAAAATATCATTTTCCAGACCATCTAAAGCCTTATCTTCCCCAATTTTATCTTCATCAACCTTATCTTCCTCTGGGCCGGTAGAAAAAAAGGAAGAAAAAGCCGTTGTTGAAAGTAAAACGACCATAGAATACAAAAAGCCAGCGTGGGTTAATCGTATTGATTTTTCCAGTGAAGAGGCTGGAAAATCAACCATCATTATTGGAACAACTCGACCTGTTGAATACAAAATAAAAAAAGCTTCCCCCCAATTGTTACAACTCAAACTAATAGATACCAGACTGCCGGATTACCGTAAGTTCCCGATAATTACTACCCGTTTTGAAAGCGCAGTAGATAGAATCATACCTGTTCAGACACCTGCCATGAAAAATACTTCCATGCTCACAATTGAGCTGCGGGAAACCGTGCCTTATTTTATTGAACAAAATGGGGATCTGTTATTGGTCCATTTCGAAGCATCATCAATAGCGCCCAGACCTTTGGAAGATGCTAAACTTCCTGCATGGAAAAAAGTTCTTACCCAAACTGTAACTAAAGAAGAAATTGATATTGATAAAAAAACACCTGAGGGTCTAGTTGCTGAAAAATATACTGGCGAAAAAATAGCCCTGGATTTTTATGAAACTGACATTAAAAATGTTTTCCGAATATTACAGGAGGTAAGCGGAAAAAACTTTGCAATTGACAAAGATGTTGCCGGCAAAGTTACTCTGACTTTAGATAAACCTGTGCCCTGGGATCAGGTGCTCGATTTAGTCCTTAAAATGAACCAACTCGGCAGGGTTTTTGAGGGAGATGTAATAAGGATAGCCACGGCGGAAACGCTTAAAAAAGAAGCGGTGTTCAAAAGGGATAAATTAGCCTTAGAGCCGCTTGTTACCGAATATATTTCCGTTAACTATGCCAATGCGCAGGAAGACTTACTGCCGAAAATTGAAGCGATATTAACGGAACGAGGCAACGCCGGCGCCGACCAGCGGACCAACACTATAATTATAACAGCTATTCCTGACAAGATAAACATGGCCAGGGAAATAGTAAAAAATCTCGACAAGGTAACACCTCAGGTAATTATCGAGGCCAGGATAGTAGAGGCTACCACCAGTTTTTCAAGGGAAATCGGAACCCAGTGGGGAGCGGCTGGCGGTATTCAAGAAGATGATCCTCGTGCCGGAATAGGCCCGCAAAGGGGCTATGATGTTCTTGGAGGCACTTACGGCTACAACATGGCAATGAACGTTCCCAGCACCTTGCTTACAACAAGCATGGGGGGTATAGGTTTTAATTTTACAAAAATAGCCGGCACTCCATTTTTACTAAACGCCATGTTGCTGGCAATGGAATCAGAGGGGGAAGGCAAGATAATTTCCTCACCCAAAATTGTAACACTTGACAACAAAGAAGCCACAATCACACAGGGACTGCGCTATCCATACCTTAAGCTGGACGAATCCGGCAATACTACGACTGTATTTGAAGACATAGATCTCGTCCTTAAAGTTAAACCTCACGTAACTCCTGACAATCGCATTTCAATGAATATAATAATTGAAAAAAAAGACCTTGGACTTGAATACTTAGCAGGACGATCATTTACAACAAAAACCGCTGAGACTGAGCTTTTGATAGACGATGGGAACACTGTTGTAATTGGTGGCATTATTAAAACAACCAAATCCTCAGGCGTATCTGGTGTCCCCTGGTTATCAAAAATTCCCCTGATTGGTTGGCTTTTCAAATCAACAAACAAAACAGACAACAAAGAAGAGCTGCTGATATTTATTACCCCAAGAATAGTCAGGCTTGAGCAGCGTGATTTGATTAGATGATTGAATGGATACACGATTGGGTGATAAAGATGGGTTGCGAATTAACAACTCATCGAAGCGTGATTGGAATTTCCATTTTACTTTGAGCTAATAGAGGAGCGTTATGAAATTCAAATACACCGGTATTCTTATTTTAATAGTTTTTATGACCTTTCTTACAGCAGGCTGCGGGTCAAGCGGGGGGGGTGGAGATGATGGCGGGGGAAGCGACAGTGGAGATTCCGCGACAAATGGTGGCGGGGGAAGCGACAGTGGAGATTCCGCGACAAATGGTGGCGGGGGCACGATCGATTCCGTATCAGTCACCAACGGTGCCCCAGCTACTGGTATTGTAGCAAATGGCGCTTCCCAGTCCTTGATTTCGGCTACGGTCCTCGACACTAGCGGCAATAACGTAGCTGACGGCACTACAGTGAGTTTTACGACCACAGCCGGTGATATTGACAGCTCAACTGTCGGGGTGCAAACGACATACAGTTCTGCTACTATCAATGGAGTGGCCTCAGCTACTCTGACCAGCCCTACAAACGTGGGCACAGCCAATATTACGGCCACAGCAGGCGGAGTAAGTGATACGACAAGCGTCTCCTTTATTCCAGGAGCGGTTAACTCCATTTTGCTTACAGCCACGCCCAATAACCTGACGGCAGATTCTTCGAGTTCGAGCACCATTCGGGCGTTTGTAACTGATGTCAACGGCAATGCTGTTGCAAACGGGGAGATTATATCTTTTTCAGTAACTTCCGGCACGGGGGTACTTTCTGCGCCAATGGCAGTAACTACTGGAGGCGCGGCCACGGTAACCTATACAGCCTCCGACACTGCCGGCACTGAGACAATTACTGCCGAGGCAACCAACGCGACCACAAAAACCGTTGATATTACGCTGATAACAGAGCAGGTTGGCAATATAGCACTCTCGCTTGGCACGGCTTCTATAGTTGCTGATGGACAAAACTCAACAATAGTTAGCGCTACCATAATCAATGTCCAGGGCAACAACGTTCTGGATGGTACATTAGTCACATTTACAACTACAGGTGGCGATATAGATAGTAATACGTTTGATAATCAACTCAGCGTCGCGAGGTCGACAAGCAATGGTGTGGCTTCAACTATTCTACGGTCAAGTACCACGTCAGGACAATATGTTGTCACTACCACAGCAGGCAGTATGTCTCAACTTGCTTCAGTCGAATTCGTTCCAGGACCAGCAGCAGATATTGCCGGCACCACTCTTTCGGCCAATCCCACGGTAATAGATGCAGGCGGGGTAAGTACCTCCCTGATAACTGCCGGTGTTGTTGATGAAAATAACAATCCGGTTACAGATGGTACGATGGTCAATTTCTATACAACTGCGGGAGGATTGTCTCATGCTAGCAGCGCTACTGCAAATGGCATTGCAACCGTAGTTCTTACCAGTTCCACAACAAATGAGACAGCTACGGTTACTGCTATAGTAGATAGTGTTTCAAAAACCGTCGATGTCACATTCGGTACCGGTACTGGTACTGGTGAACCTGTTTATATTATCATTACAGTAGATCCTGAGAACATCCGGGTAAAGGGAACAGGCGGCATTGAGTCGGCTGTGTTAACAGCTTCTGTCAAAGATGAGAATGGTCAGCCATACAATGACAGTGAGGACAACATCGAATTTGAGATCTTGACTGGACCGGGTGGCGGCGAGATTCTGGATTCCGGAGATGGGTCTCCTTCTGCATCAGAGATAACCAAAACGGCCGGGGGTATTGCTACGGTTTCTCTGAATTCTGGTACTATATCCGGTACAGTCAGGGTTCAAGTAACAGTGCTCAAAGATGGTGGCGGTGCTGTGCTTGCGCCTGCGAATCAGATTATAGCAATATCAACTCAGATCGGCATCGAGACAGGGGATCCTTTTAACATTACACTGTACAAAGCGCCAGAGATTGAAGATAACGAAGACGGTTCCATGAGCTGCATCATCAGTGCTCTGGTTCAGGATCAATACGGCAATCCGGTTGCTGACAATACCGGTGTATATTTCGGTCTCGTGGATAATGAGCCATACGGCTACAAATCCTCGGGCAATAATGGCGTAACAAGCGGAACCGCCACGTTTACATCAGCCGGAACAAATTTTACGGGTGATGGAGTGGTACAATTCGATACACTAATCATTCTAAAAGGTCAGGATGAGGGCGGACACATCATAGATACATCCGAAGACGAAACTGTGACCCTTTTTTATAGTCTTACCGACAGTGAAATCAATCTCGATTTTGTCGCGGGCAATGCTGAACTCGGTGTTATCTGCGGTGTTGTGCCAACCGGAAATCTTGATCCAGATACTACATGCACTCCTTCAGGCGGATTTAGCATCAAGGGTATAGCCCATACGCGATTAACATGGGGGGAGCCGGCAATATTTGAGCCTTTCTACCTGTATGCTGAAACAGAAGGCAGAAATTTGGGGAAGAGTCTCGCTATGTCTTACCCG
>JAYEFW010000173.1:8386-13580 GCA_034658795.1 Thermodesulfobacteriota bacterium | reverse complement strand
AAGGAGGTTTCCATTGGACAAGCAAGCATTGATTGACATGTTAAACAGAGATATCGCCGATGAGCATGCAGCCATCATACGCTATCTCGTTCATGGTTACATGGAAGGTGAAGATACGCCTCTGGGTGCGAGCCTCCTTTCCATCACCAGGGAGGAGATGTGGCATATGCACTGGCTGGGGATGATCATAGGCAAACTGGGAGGTGAGCCCAACTTTACACCTGCTCCATACCCCTATGATCCGACCAGCCGGGCCACTATGCTCAGATCCTACATCGAATACGAGGAGAAACTTATACCTCATTACAACGAAGAAGTGAATAAAATTGATGATCTTCACATCAGGCGTGTCCTCCAAAGAGAGGCCTGGGAATCTGCCATCCATGCCAGGAAGTTTCAACGAAAACTCGATAAGTTAAGACCGGAAGAAGCGGCAGGTCTTCCTGGAGAAGAAAGTAAATTACCTAAGGAATTGTTAGATAAGCTGCAGGCAGAAGTTACAAGTAAATATACGGAGATGCTGCAACATCTCCGCACTTCCTGGGTTTTCCAACAAGATGAAAACATGGGCTGGAAAATCATGGACCAGGCCATGGAAAAGATGAAACAGCTTGCGCACTTTGCTGAAGACATCGCCGAGGATGGTATTCGACCTGAATTTAAACCCGGACAGATAGATAAAAGCAATGCCATTGGACTGGCCTTGAAAAAGGCATTGGAGGATGTACAGGCGGCTCGGGAACGCCACTTAAAGTTGAGGGAAGACAGCGAAGTCAAGAAGCATTCAGGGCTTGTGATCAACATGGACGTCACCATCCAACAGGAGGAGTATCAAGGAGCAGAACTTAAAGACTGGGGTAAAAAATAAGGCAAAAGGGGGACGTATGGCGTCCTGTCATCTATATAATGTCGCAAACATGACCGTCATTCCCTCGGAAGCGAGAATCCTGAAGCGCCGAAGCAGCCGGAAACAATGGATTCCCACCGTGGGAATGACGAGTGCCTGATACGATATTTCACACATGACACGACATTAGCCGTCGCATAACCGAAAGGCAAAAAAGATACGTTACAAAACTAAAATAGCCTTGCATGGCCATTTGCGAGGCCGGAAGGCTATTTACAAAAATAACTTCTAATAAATTTATAGCTGGTGCCGAAGGCCGGACTTGAACCGGCACGGGTCTCCCCACTACCCCCTCAAGATAGCGTGTCTACCATGTTCCACCACTTCGGCATATTGTAATTATCAGCGCTGAGAACTTTTCTCTGCCTGAACTGGTGAGTCAGGCTGGGAGGTCTCCGGCTCTGAAGCCGGTGCTGTTTTCGTTGCTTCTTCTTTCTGCACTGGTTCCTGCGCCGGCAAGCTTTTTTCAGGCTCGGCATGCTGCTCTATTGGGGTTTTTGTGTCAATCATAATAGAATCTCCGGTTTTATTACCGGACATGTATGCAAGCCCCAAGGATGTTAGCATAAATATGATAGCTGCCGCTGTTGTCGCTTTGGTTAAAAAAGTTGACGCACCTGTGCTTCCGAAAAGAGTCTGACCGGAACCGCCTCCAAAAGCAGCCCCCATATCAGCTCCTTTTCCTGTCTGCAACAAAACGATCATAATTAAAGCTATACAGACTATGACATGTATTATTATTAATATTAGTGACATATTACCGTTTCAATGTTTATATATTGTAATTGACAATCTTGCTGAGAGTGTCAGGATTCAGGCTTGCCCCTCCGACGAGTGCTCCATCAATATCAGGCATGGCCATAAGTTCTGAAATATTGCCTGGCTTTACACTGCCTCCATACAGTATTCTGATGGAACTGGAAAGCCTGTCTCCAAATTCTTTTTCAATTAAAGAACGCAAAAATAAATGAACCTCCTGGGCCTGTTCCTTGGTTGCTGTTTTGCCTGTTCCTATTGCCCATACAGGTTCATATGCTATGACGATTGTCCTTAGATCATCCAGAAGAAAACTTTTTAACCCCTTTTTTAACTGTTTGTCAAGTACAGAAAATGTATAACCTGATTCCCGTTCTTTTTCAGACTCTCCAACACATAGAATTGGTATTAATCCAAATCCTAATGCAGCCCTGACTTTTTTATTGACAGCATCGTCGGTCTCGCCAAAATACTGCCGCCGTTCTGAATGACCTATGATTACATATTTACATCCTGCTGATACAAGCATGGCAGGTGATATTTCTCCTGTATAGGCACCCTCTTTTTCCCAGAAAAGATTCTGTGCCCCAAGCGAAATACAGCTCTCCCTGATAATATCTGATACAGAGGAAAGCGCTGTAAACGGAGGTGCAATCATAACATCATTCCCACTAGTTCCAGATAAAAGTTTTACAAGCTGTTCTGATGTCTCAACAGCTTCGGAAATTGTTTTAAACATCTTCCAGTTTCCGGCAATAAAAGGTCTGCGATTTTCCATCTATTTCACCCCCTATGAGGCTATTTCAAAATTTGGGCGGCAAAGTAAAAAGCTTCAGTTTCAAAGCACGCAAATCCTGAGCAGAGAGACGTACTTGTAGCTACGTCGCAATGACGAAGGATGCAGCGCAACGCAGAAAATGGACTTTTTACGAAGCCGTCATAATTAAAGTTGCGATCCAATCATAGCTGCCAGATCCACCATCCTGTTTGAGTATCCCGTTTCATTGTCATACCATGAGAGCACTTTAACCATGTCATCTACTACCTGAGTTGTTTCAGAATCAACAATGGAAGACAACGTCGATCCGTTGAAATCAGAAGATACAAGCGGAATATCGCAATATCCAAGTATGCCTGAAAGAACTCCTTCCGAAGCGCTTTTGAGGGCCTGGTTTACATCGGGAACTGTAACTCCTGATTTTTCAACGGTCACCACAAAATCAACAATAGAAACATTCGGTGTAGGAACTCGAATAGCGAGCCCGTTTAACTTGCCTTCCAGTTCCGGCAGTACAAGAGATACTGCTTTTGCAGCACCGGTTGTCGTTGGAATCATGGAAAGAGCTGCAGACCTGGCCCTTCGAAGGTCCTTATGCGGGAAATCGATAAGGCGCTGATCACCTGTATAAGCATGTATGGTAGTCATTAGCCCGCATTTTATGCCAAAATTCTCAAGAAGCACCTTGGCAACCGGCGCAAGACAATTTGTGGTACATGATGCATTTGATATTATATGATGTTGCCTGGGGTCATACTGGTTTGAGTTTACACCCATTACAATTGTAATATCAGGTTCTTTGGCAGGAGCGGATATTATAACCTTTCGTGCACCTGCAGCAAGATGCTTTGAAGCATTTTCGTGATCTCTGAACAGGCCGGTACATTCTGCAACAATATCAACATCAAGCTCTTTCCATCTCAGTTGCTCAGGATCCCTGATTGACGTAAAAGCAACCGGCCTGCCGTCAACCTCAATTGAATCTTCTTTTGCTTTAACTTCTTTACCAAGATTTCCATGAACTGAGTCATAACATAAAAGATGAGCCATTGTGGCTGAATCAGTGAGGTCATTAACAGCCACAACTTCAACGTCAGGATAATTCATTGCAGCCCTGAATATCAGTCTCCCAATCCTTCCAAAACCGTTTATTCCTAATTTAATGCTCATAATATCCCTTTATTATTGTTTAAAACCTTATTAAATAGCAATAGTTCACCACGGAATTACACTGAATTATCAACAAATATTTTCCTACTCAACTTATTTAACGATATCTGAGCTTACTCATTGTGTAAGAGTTCACGGAACGTTTCATCTCTCCCCAATTTCTACTTTTCAATTTCAAGTTTCAAGCTGTGAACGGCTATCTTATTGTTTACAATTTTCAGTGAAACTCCGTGTCCTTCCGTGGTGAACTTTTACAATAAATAAAATTTACCTTCGCTTGTTTCCTTTTAAAATTCCACTTGCCAGAGATATACTCTTTTTGCCAAAAGCCTCCAGGTTTACCACAAGACTACTCAGGTCTTCATCATCTCGAATATTGGCCGCTCTTATCAAAATCGGGAGGTTTACCCCTGATAATACTTCCACATGTCCTTCTTCAAGAAATGAATAGCTTAAATTAGAAGGAGTTCCTCCAAACATGTCTGTAAGAATTAATACGCCTTTTTTCTGATCGACTTTTTTTATTCCTTCGGCAATTTTTTTACGGAGAATTTCAGCGTTTTCGTTCAGATCTATTGAAACCGATACCATGGCCTCAGGCCTTTTTCCAAAAATAAATTCTGCCGCATTTATTAATGCATCTCCAAGATCACAGTGTGTAGTTATAACTATACCTATCATAAAACTCCTTCTCAGGTTTTGGTCGAGTGGGAATGTTACAATCTTATATCTCTGTGTGTAATCCCAACCTGTTTACCTTGTTTATCAATATGTTCATATATGGTCTGTGCAATAGAGACGGAGCGATGCCGACCACCTGTGCAACCAACTGAAATCTTTAAATAGGCCTTTCCTTCTTTTTCATATAAAGGTATTAAATAATCAAGTAAATCAAGATACTTCTCAAGAAATATAGGGGTTTCTTCATTATTCAAAACAAAATTTTTGATCTCTTCAGCTTCACCATCCAAGTCTTTCAGTTCAGGCACAAAATATGGATTTGCAAGAAAACGAACATCTATAACAAGGTCAGCGCCACGAGGAGTGCCATATTTAAAACCAAAGGACTGGATATTTATCCTCATTGGTACCAGTTTCCTGCTTTTCTGCGCAATATTGAAGACAATGGACTTCAGCTCGTGAACGTTACAGTGGGAAGTATCGATAATTCTGCCGGCTTTTTCTCTAAGGTCTTTCAGTTGCTCCTTCTCAGCTCTTATCCCATCGAGAAGGCTTTTGCTCTGCGATAGAGGATGCTGTCTCCTTGTTTGACTGTAACGCTGTAATAATATTTTTTCATCTGCCTCAAGAAAGAGTATTTCAAAATTGTATCCTTTTTGCCTGATGGATTCGAGAACAGATGAATATTTGGAAAGCAATCCTTTCTCGCGCAGATCCATTACAAAGGCAAGCCCTGCAATTTCAGGGGCATTTTCTATAGGCAGTTCCAGAAACTTGGGGAGAAGATCAACCGGCATGTTATCTACACAATAAAAATCCGCATCCTCAAATGCTGCAATTGCAGTACTCTTACCGGAACCTGAAAGCCCTGTAATAATAATTAGTTTTAAGTTTTTCAATTT
>JAYEFW010000173.1:0-8286 GCA_034658795.1 Thermodesulfobacteriota bacterium | reverse complement strand
AGCTTCAAATGAAGACCAGTAGAATTCTCCGGCGTTACAAGAAGAAAAAAGATGTGAGCAGGTCGTCCATCTATAGACTCGAAATCAACTCCTTGACGGCTTAAGCCAAAACTGACAACCAGTGATTTAAGATCTTTCATTTTACCATGAGGAATTCCAATACCTTCACCTATGCCGGTGCTGCCGAGTCTTTCCCTCTCCATAAGAACCCGAACAATTTCCTCCTTGTTAAGACCTGCAATACCGGCAACAGGAATTACCAGCTCTTCAATAACTCCTTTTTTGTCAAGTGATTTCAAGTCGGAAAGAATTGCTTCTTTAGGCAAAACATCAAGAATTTTCATATCATATACACCTACATCACACCAATCTACGCCAACACAGAAAATCGTAACTATTGAAATTTATATAACACTTTAGCTTTATGAAACAAAGCAAATATGCGTGAGCTTCAGGTGTGATACATTCAAAGCGCTAAAGTGTTACAAATTTATATTCTTTCATATGCTCTTTTAACCCGTATTTTCACAAGCTGAGTTTGCTGCATGCGCAAGGCGCGGGCCATGAAGCTGTGGTACTTCACTGCGAATGGCCTGCAACGCAACGGATGCGGTAAAATCGGCTTGTGAGAATACTGGTTAGCTGGTGGGCTCTATTAAACCGTAGTGGCCGTCCCTGCGTTGATATAAGACATTAACTTTTTCTGTCCTTGCATTTGTGAACACAAGAAAATTACCCTTCAAAAGATCCATTTGCATAACCGCTTCTTCAACATCCATCGGTTTATATTCGATGTTCTTGACCTTTATTTCTCTTGTGGTTTCAAAATCCATATGGGCGGTATCTTCAGCAATAATGCCCTTTTCCCTGGCTTTCGTTCCACTTCTTCGTTCTCTGTTTTTCTGCTTGCTTTTCTTAATCTGTTTCTCAAGCTTGTCTAAAACAATATCAATGGCTGAATACATATCAACCGTTTCTTCTTTACCGTTTATATTAAGCCTGTCACCAATAATATTAATTTCAGCTATATGGCGAAACTTTTCAACCGAAAGAACAACATTAGCTTCTGCTGGATTATAAAGAAATTTATCAAAGCGATTAAGCTTGTCTTGAACATATGTTTTTAAATTTTCAGAAGAATCAAGATTTTTAAAAGTTACAGATGTCTGCATGCTAAAAAACCTCCCTAAACCTAAGTTGAGCAATTTTTGGGGAAAAGATCAGTGCCGACCAAGTCAAAAATCGCTTAATTTAGGGCTCGGTAAAAAATAAGCTGGTAGAATTTGCGCCCAAATTTGCCGTAGATTTAATTGATCTGATTGAGCAAAACCGCAGGAATAGCGTGCTATTTCGAGGCCAATTTTACTAAGATCAGGTGCGATCGAAAATCAACTAAAGATATGGTGAAGTTGGGATGCAAAAATGCCAAGTTATTTTTTACCGAGCCCTTATGTTAAAATTGTTTGCGTTTGTTGGATGACAAAAGCTTCATCATTTCCCGATACTTAGTTACTGTTCTCCTCGCAATATTTATGTTTGATTCTTTTAAAAGTTGTGCAATTTTATCATCACTATGCGGCTTGCCTGCATCCTCGTTTAAAATAATCTGTCTAATTTTTTCCTGGACGCTGGCGGAAGCTATTGAATCGCCATTGATGCGATTAATAGAACTATTAAAAAAATATTTCAATTCAAAAAGACCCTGCGGGGTATAGGCATACTTATTTGTTGTAACTCTGCTGATTGTCGATTCATGCATATCTATGTCCTCTGCAACATCTCTTAACACCATAGGCTTTAAGTACGCTATCCCTTTTTCAAAAAATTCCCGCTGAAACTTCAATATGCTTTCCATTACTCTATAGATGGTCTTCTGGCGTTGATAAATACTCTTTATCAACCAGGATGCCGAACGTATCTTCTCTCGAAGGTATGCTTTTGCTTTATCGGGAAGATTTCCGCCACGACCTGCGAACTGTTTATAAAATGAATTTACATGAAGTCTTGGGACGCCATCGTCGTTCAGTAATATCAAAAAATCATCTTCAAATTTATAAACAAAAATATCGGGGTTAATATATTGAGGTTCTTCAACGCTGAAAGTCCGTCCCGGCTTCGGCTCAAGTTCTTTTATAATATTTACGGCCAAAATAACTTCCTGAATATTAATTTTTAAGGCACTGGCAATGGCTTTGTAATTCTTGTTTTCAAGATGATTGATATGGTTCTTTATAATATCCGTAACTATGGTATTATTTAGTTTAAAATGCTTTGCCTGCATCAGCAGACATTCTTTCAGATCACTTGAGCCGACACCTGTTGGATCAAATGTCTTTATTAGTGATAATACCTGATTAACTTTATCAGATGAAGAACCGCTCGTGTTGATAAGCTCTTCAACAGGAATGTCAAGATAACCATCATTGTTAAGGTTTCCTATTATCAGGCTTCCAATCTTTTCTTCCTCCTCCGTTGGAAAGGTCATAAGCAGTTGCCAGAGAAGATGGTCATTCAAAGATTCTTTACGGGCTACAAATGACTCGAAATTTAGTGCATTTTTTTTCTCGGTCTCAAAAATTTTTCCGGTCGAATTGTATTCATCAATATAATTGTCCCAGTCAATAGCTTCGTTAATTTTTTCTTCTATTTTGACTTCTTTTATTGCAGGCGTATCATCATGTACAGCCTCGGATTGTTCTGCCGGCGATTCCTCATCGGCAAAATCCTGCACCTCCTCCAGTGCTGGATTTTCCTCGAGTTCCTGACGAATTGCTTCCACAAGCTCCAGCCTGGAAAACTGCAAAAGCTTAATTGACAACTGGAGCTGCGGAGTCATTATCAGTTGCTGTGTTAATTTTAGCTGTTGTCGTAATTCAAATGCCATTTTATAACCTAAATTCGTCTCCAAGATATATGCGACGGGCAGTTTCGCTTGTCGCTATTTTTTCCGGTGATCCGGCCTCAACTACCTTTCCATCGCTTAATATATACGCTTTGTTACATACTTCAAGCGTTTCCCTTACATTATGATCTGAAATAAGTATTCCAATACCACGATTTTTAAGGTGTTCTATAATATTTTTGATATCAATTACCGCCAAAGGATCAATACCCGCAAAAGGTTCATCAAGAAGCATAAATGAAGGATTCGTTGCGAGTGCCCGCGAAATTTCCAATCGCCGCCTCTCCCCCCCTGAAAGGACACCGGCCTTTTGGTCTGCAAGATTTTTTATGCCCAACTCCTTCAGAAGCATGTTTGCACGTTCCTCCCGCTCCGATTTTGAGATAGGAAGGATTTCAAGAATAGCCATGATATTCTGTTTTGTTGTAAGCTTTCTGAATATCGAAGCTTCCTGAGGTAAATAACCCACGCCTTTACGCGCCCTCAAATACATCGGACAATCTGTAATATCCTCATCGTCAAGAAAAACCTGGCCTTTGTCAGACTTTATCATACCGATAGTCATATAGAAAGTAGTTGTTTTCCCCGCACCATTTGGACCGAGAAGACCGACAACTCCACCGCTTTCTACGCTGAGGCTGACTGAATTTACAACTCTTTTTCCATTATATGTTTTGACCAGATTTTTTAAAGACAAAACTGACATATTGTAACACTTAATATTATTTTTTTGACAACCAGGATAAACAGGATATTCAGGATTAAAATTATTTAGCCGTTCACGGCTTGAAGCTTGAAATTGGAAAGGACAGTACAAAAGCATAAAGGCCAAATTTCTAATTTCTAATTTCAATGTTCCGTGAACGCTTACAAATCTTGTCTATCCTGTCAGACTCTTTTTCAAAAGGCTAAATTGTTACGAATTATTCTATTCCCTTTTCTTTGGAATAAAAAACAGCCTCAACACGCTTTTCAATACCGCTTTCAACAGTCATACGGTCTTCAGCTCTGTAAAAAGTTATTTTCTCACCGGAAACAAAATTAGTTCCGCTTGTGACCTTTGAATTCGGACCGGTTAAGACGAGAACACCTGTTTCACTTGTATATACTGCATGTTCTGCAACGGCAACTTTGTCATCAAAATTTATTATTACATTGCCGCTGGAAACAATTTTTTCTATTGAACCTTCATCCGAAGTCAAGTTTTTATTGTTATCTTCAACTTTTTTATAAAAAATCTTAAGCCTGTCCGCGGTAATAACCGTATCCTCCTGAACAGCTCTGACGTTGCCGATAAATTCAGCGTATTTTGCATCGCTCTCTGCTATAAGCTTGTCTGCTGTAATATAAATCTTTTTATTTTCTTTTAAATCTTCTCCTTCGGCAATAACAAAGCTTACCATACAACCAGCTATAATTACAAGTGTCGCAGTCAGAACAAACAAACTTCGGACAGCAAAGCTGTTATAAGTTAATGTTTTCACTGAAAATCCCCTTTACATTTCCCTCAAGCATGGTTTTTTTTGTGTTTAAATCAAAAAAAATCGTATCTGCCGTTAATTTTTCCGAATCACTGCTTATTTCCACAAAAACATGTGAAAAAAGTATACGACTGGTATGCTCGTAATTTAATTTTTCGGTCTTAAGCACATAATTATCATTTTTTACCACAACATTGCCGAAAACTTCGATGTCATTTGAATCTGTATGTAAAAATCCTTTTTCCGCTGTAAGGTAAGCTTCTTTCCCGTCTTTCATATAAAAAACTACAGAAAGATCATCTATTATCAACTGCTTTTTTTCATCAAGTAACCTGGCTGAGCTTGCATCCAGGCTCCATTCAATTACTCCATCACGCGTTGCAGTTTGATGAACCTTGCCTAATGACATTTTTGCCGCGCTCTGTATTGCGGATTTAAGCCCGGCAGTTTCATCTAACATGCTGCGATACACTGAAAAAACCGCAATTATAATACCTAATGAAATAATAATAATTGAAATTAAAAAGAACTTCAATTTTCTGGGATTCTGGTTTTTCACAAAAAACATAAAGAATTATTTGATCAGCATATCCGTTTAATTACTACCTAAACTTTGCATGCAAGATTCAGGCGTTCAGCCATTCAGCTACTAATGGAATTTTATCCCAAAGTCCTTGAGTTTTAAGAATTGCTTCGCAGACTTCTCTGACAGCTCCAGCTCCGCCATTTGCAGAAGTTACCATGCATGCTTTTTCCAAAACCGCCTCGTGAGAATCAGCTACCGCTATAGAAAGTTCAACAATTCTCATAAGCGGCAGATCGGGCAAATCATCACCGATAAATGCTATTTGTTCAGGAGAAACACCTGTTTGTCCGGGAATAACATCCAGCACAGAAGCCTTATCTCTGACCCCATCAAACAACATTGTAATACCAAGGTTTTTACAACGGTGATAAAGAGCTTTTGAACTCCTGCCGGTTACTATGCCGACATTAATACCCGCTTCCATTAAAAGTCTTATACCAAGACCATCCTTGACATTAAAGACTTTTGTTTCTTCAGAATTGTCATTGTAAATTATACTTCCATCAGTGAGCACACCGTCAACATCAAGCAACAAAAGTTTGATCTTTTTCAGTTTATTTTCTATCTCTGAATCCGTACAGCTCATAGATAATCTTTCCTAATCCCAAGGCTATGAACATCCAACGTCGAATTTTGAATAAGGTATTCTGCCAATTTATAAACCGGCGGAGCGAAGCGATTTCATCATTCGATGTTCAACGTTCGATGTTCGATGTTGGACGTTCAAAAAACGCTTAACTCTGCCGTTCAATTATAATACCTCTCGTATAGCTTTAAGCTGGAGAAGCAGCCCTTTAAGTGAATCTATTTTTAATGAATTGGGTCCGTCGCAAAGCGCCCTGTCAGGGTCTGTGTGTACTTCCAGAAAAATCCCGTCTGCTCCCGCGGCAACCGCAGCTCTGGCAAGAACTGGTGCAAATTCACGCTGTCCACCGGAACTTGATCCTGCGCCTCCTGGCAGTTGAACGCTGTGTGTTGCATCAAATATCACCGGCCATCCTGTATCCTGCATTATCTTTAAGCCACGGAAATCGACGACAAGATTGTTGTAACCAAACATCGTCCCTCTTTCCGTAATCATAATCTGTCTGTTCCCGGTTGAAACAACCTTTTCCACAACATTCGCAATATCCCATGGTGCAAGGAACTGACCCTTTTTAATATTGATTGGTTTTCCTGTTCTCGAAACCTCCAAGATAAAATCAGTCTGTCGGCACAATAAGGCAGGTATCTGTATAATATCCAGAATGTCGGCGGCCATTGACACCTCATTTATGCTGTGAACATCCGAAAGTATCTTTAGGCCAAGCTCCTTCTTAATATTTTCAAGAATCTTAAGGCCGTCTAAAAGCCCAGGCCCCCTGTATGAATTAATAGATGTTCGGTTGGCTTTGTCATATGAGGCCTTGAATATCAAGGGGATATCCAATTCCCGAGTAAGTTCTTTAAGATATGACGCTATCTCAAAAGTAGTATCATAATCTTCTATCACACACGGGCCTGAAATCAAAACAAGGGGTGAGGCCTGGCCAATCAATATATCATTAACTTTTACTATATTTCCCATAAGTTAATACCCAAGATGAGCGATTAGCTCTTAGCAATTAGCGGTTAGCTCATATTATTTCGGTGGTTACCAGCCGATTCGATTTTCACCCATCGGGTGAAATATTATTGTTTAATAACATCCTGATATAGTTTGACTAATAGCTAAAAGCTGGAAGCTGGAAGCTAATCGCTCATTTTAGTTGATAGTTATCAGGAACCAAGTATTAATTAACCAAATTATCGCGCACATATTTAAAAGTCAAGGAACGAAAAACTTTGCCTTGATTACAACTTTTTAAACTGTTATTGTTTTTTTCTAAATCAAGAAGGAAGAGTCATACCAGTTAAGAAAGGTCATTATAATATATTGAGAACTAAAGAAAAAAAAACAAAACAGCGGTTTATTATACTATTATGCATTATTCTTGCCATCCCGGTTGCATGGATCTTGATTACTAGACTTGAAGGCGGCAAGCCATCCATCGAGATAGATTTTTTATCTCAGACAACAGGAGCCTCTCAAGAACTCTCAATTTCAGTTGCGGATATGAAAAGCGGCCTGAGAAGGGTATGGATAGGCCTTTTACAAAACGGCATGGAAACTGTTTTACTTGAAAATGATTTCCCGGATAAAGGTCTTGTTGTCGGGGGCAACAAATATGAAGAGACCTTCAATGTTAAGATAGATCCTGATAAAAGGGGAATAAAAGACGGTAAAGCTATTCTGCGTATTGTTGTGTGTGATTTTTCCTGGCGGCATTGGTTTAAAGGAAACCGGACATATCTTGAAAAAAACATAATTATCGACACAAAACCGCCTGAAATAGATATTATAAGCAGATTTCACAATATAAACCAGGGCGGGGCTTGTCTCGTAATATATAAATTATCAGAACAATGCAGTAAAAGTGGAGTTTATGTTGAAGAAAATTTTTTCCCCGGTCATTCAGGGCAGTTTAAGAATAAAAACATTTTAATGGCCTTTTTTGCTCTAAATTATAAGCAAGGGCCTGGAACAAAGATCTTTGTTAAAGCAATTGATCATGCAGGCAACACTTCAAAAGCAGGTTTCAATTACAATTTAAAAAGAAAAATCTTTAAAAAAGATGTGATCAATATTTCCGACAAATTTCTAAACTGGAAAATACCTGAATTTGATATTTATACCCAGCAAGATTCCGAATTAACAACAAAAGACAAATTCCTTAAGGTCAACCAGGATATACGAAAGCAAAGCTACAATAAAGTAATTAAATTAGTTGAAAAGACCGACGAGGTTTTATACTGGGACGGAGTATTCTTAAGGCTTCCAAAATCGGCAAACAAAGCGGGTTTTGCTGATAATCGCGTTTATAAATATAAAAATAAAATAATTGACCGTCAAATTCATCTTGGTATAGATCTCGCTTCAATTGCACAATCACCAATTCCGGCAGCCAACAGTGGAAAGGTTGTATTTGCCGGACCAATAGGTATCTACGGAAAAACTCTAATTATTGATCATGGTTTTGGGTTGCAGAGCATGTATGCTCATTTGAGTAGTTATAATGTAAAAGAAAACCAGATGGTATCTAAAGGTGAAATCATAGGCCGTACCGGCATCACAGGGCTGGCCGGCGGTGACCATCTCCATTACAGTATTCTTATTCATAATACTTTTGTAAATCCTATTGAATGGTGGGATAAGGCATGGATAAAAAATAATATTTCAAGCAAAATAAATAAGGCCGAAGAAGATTGGAAAAGTTCACCACGGAACGACACGGAGT
>JAYEFW010000172.1:0-3391 GCA_034658795.1 Thermodesulfobacteriota bacterium | reverse complement strand
CTGCAAGTGAATTTTACACAAAAGGAAAATATATCCTGAACTCAGAAAATAAAAAACTCAAGCCAGAGGAAATGATAGATTATTATGAAAATTTAATTGATAAATATCCTATTTTTTCCATAGAAGACGGCCTTGCAGAACAGGATTGGGACAACTGGGAGTTGTTGACAGACAGGTTGGGTGGAACAGTACAAATAGTAGGCGATGATATATTTGTGACAAACCCAAAAATATTCAACAAAGGAATTGAAGATGGAATAGCAAATTCCATACTTATCAAACTTAATCAGATCGGTACGCTAACCGAGACTCTGGATGCTATTGAAATGGCAAAACAGGCCGGATATACTACAGTAATATCCCACAGGTCAGGTGAAACAGAAGATACCTTTATTTCAGACCTGGTTGTTGGTATAAACGGAGGTCAGATAAAGACAGGTTCAATGTCTCGAAGCGACAGGGTCGCCAAGTACAATCAATTAATACGTATAGAAGAAGAACTTGGAAATGCTGCAATGTTTTCAGACAATATATTTATATGGGGGTAATCGTTCACGGTTAAAATGCTTCAACCTCAATTAGCTGTTAGCCAGAAATTTGAAAACTCAAATATGAGATTAATGTCAACATTTTACCCAATGGGTGAAAATCGAATTGGTGGTAACCATCTGAAATAATAAGAGCTAATTGCTAAAAGCTAATCGCTCATCTTGGGTTCAGTCGTTGCATACACTGAAAAAGCTGTAAACCGTAAACCGTTATTATATGGGGTTCGTTGTGATAGGAACAAAATACAATTATTTACAAAAATTTTTAGCTTTTTTCAGCTTTACGGTTTTTGTTTTGTTTTATACACATGCTAATGCATATGTGATTCCCGGCCCCCATGTTCTGGAATTAATGATTGAAAAACTCGGTAGAGGAAAAAGCCTTTTAATTTCTCAGAAACTATCAATTTATGATTTCAGCCATAAAAAAAATATTATCGAGCTTAGAGAGACCTTGAAATATAGTTTCCCTGAAAAATTCCGATCGGAAATTCAGTCTGAAAACGCTAAAAAAATTTATGTTTTTTCTTTGGGCGCCGCTTTAACGGTAATTGACGATAAAATTGTATCTAACACCGAAACAAGGTTTGACTGCTATAAGGATGTTTTCCTTTATCGTTCCAGGATATTGCTTCAGAACAGGCTTTCCCTTCTGGGAGTGGATACATCTGTTTCGAGCCTGGGAAGGTTTCAAAACAAAACCGCCTATGTTATAGGTGCTAAATATCCTGACGAGTCAGTTTCCCAGATATGGTTAGACAAAAATACTTTTCAACCGGTTCGCTGGATAATCATAGACAATAAAAGTAATAAAGATGTTTTGGAAATTCGCTATGGAGATTGGAAGCAGACACATAAGGCCTGGTACCCTATGCGTATTGAATTTTATCATAATGCTATTTTGGTGCGTGAAATTTATGCTGACAAAATAAAAGTTAATCCTTCTTTTTCTGATGAGCTTTTTGACATTAAACATCTTAAATCAGTATATTTGAATCTTGGCTCAGTTGAAAAAGATAATTCACAGGGATTAAATGATATTCAAAAGACCATCAAGGAATTCAAAAAGCTATATGAATAAAGGTTTATTAATACCTGTTTGCTGAGGAAGTTGAGATGAAAGGAGATATATGATTTCTAATACAAAGTATATATTTGTTACAGGCGGAGTAGTTTCATCTCTTGGGAAAGGGCTTGCTTCTGCCGCTATTGGAGCACTTCTCGAAAGTCGCGGGCTTACTATAACTATCCAGAAGCTTGACCCCTATATTAATGTTGACCCTGGGACCATGAATCCATTTCAGCATGGAGAGGTCTTTGTTACAGATGATGGCGCAGAAACAGATCTGGATCTCGGGCATTACGAGCGTTTTACTAACGCTAAATTGGGCAGGAACAACAACTTTACCACTGGAAAAATATATCACTCCGTCATTACTAAAGAACGTCAGGGGAAGTATCTGGGAGGTACCGTCCAGGTTATCCCGCATATTACCGACGAGATTAAAAAAAGCATCAAGCTTGTGGCAGATGGTGTGGATATAGTTATCGTGGAGATAGGCGGAACAATCGGCGATATTGAGAGCCTGCCCTTTCTTGAAGCTATCCGGCAGTTCAAAGCTGATGTAGGGAAAGAAAATGTGCTATACATTCATCTAACACTTGTTCCTTATATTGCAACAGCAGGAGAAGTCAAAACCAAACCAACCCAGCACAGCGTAAAGGAACTGAGAAGCATCGGTATTCAGCCGGATATTCTCCTGTGCCGCACGGACAGGTATCTGGACAATGATATAAAGGCCAAAATAGCTTTATTTTGTAACGTTAGTGAGGATGCAGTTATAACCGCAAAAGATGTGGATTGTATTTACGAGGTTCCACTTATATTTCACAATCAGGGCCTTGACGACAAGATTATTGAACTTCTTAACATTTGGACAAGGGCGCCCCGTCTCGATGCATGGGAGCAGATTGTCAACAGGCTAAAAGAGCCTGAGTTTTCCGTTACAATAGCTATAGTTGGAAAGTACACGGATTTGACTGAATCATACAAAAGTTTAAATGAGGCACTTTGTCATGGAGGTATCCCCAACAACTGTCGCGTTAATCTTAAATTTATAGATTCGGAAACCGTAAATGAAAATAATGCCAAAGAAATGCTTGCTGATGCCGATGGCATACTTGTACCAGGCGGATTTGGGTCACGCGGTATTGAAGGGAAAATTTCCGCAACAAAGTATGCAAGGGAAAATAAAATTCCTTTTTTTGGCTTATGTCTTGGAATGCAGATAGCTGTAATTGAGTTTGCCCGCAACGTAGCAGGCATGGATGGGGCTCACAGCTCAGAGTTTGATACGAAAACTCCTTATCCTGTTATTTATCTAATGTTGCAATGGTATGATGAGAAGACTAAAACAATTCAGAAACGTGATATAAATTCTGACAAGGGCGGATCAATGCGTCTGGGAGCTTATTCTTGCAGCATTAAAAAAGATAGTTTTTCTTTCAAGGCATACGGCGTATCTGATATTTCTGAAAGGCATCGACACAGGTATGAATTCAACAACCAGTTCAAAGAAAAACTGGAAGAAAATGGTTTGATAATAAGCGGCACTTCGCCAAACGGTGAGCTGGTTGAAATTGTCGAAATCAATGATCATCCATGGTTTGTCGGATGTCAGTTCCATCCTGAATTCAAATCCAGACCTATGAATCCACACCCACTTTTTAAGGATTTTATAAAAGCTTCTCTAAAAAACTCGAAAACCTCATAGCAGGACTGCTTTTGGTACCGCTCGCTTGTCCTCAATTTTAAAGTATTTCTTTTGCTCTGAAGTAGTATC
>JAYEFW010000171.1:0-13810 GCA_034658795.1 Thermodesulfobacteriota bacterium | reverse complement strand
CCTGCTGTCTACGAAAAACAAACCTCTTTTTTATTTTTAAAATAATGCACCTGAAAAATTTCACTTGGGCAAACGTACGTAGGATTTTAGGCTGGATTTTTGGGATATTATCGTGACTCTCTACATCTACGGCGATCCTGAAAGTATAAAGGGAGGAATTGAAGCCGCAGCAAATACCTTGGAAAAGGAAGCTGGAAAGGCTTCCGGTAAGCGCAAGATTACCCAAAAAGTCTTTTTATTGGAAGGCGCTTCAGATGCATCAGTTACGATTGCCTGTGATATAGAAGATAATGGCCCAGGTATAACAGGGGGTATAAATACTGCTGCAAGTGGTCATAGTTATCAGGATATATGGGACTACGTAGCCCCGTTTTGTGAAGATGTGATAATTCAAACTCAGTGTCAAAGTGAAGCCGATGTCAGGGGATACCAATTTGCGTCAAAGCCGCACCAAGTGAAATTTTCTCCTGATGAGGTTAACAGTTTTCAAGATAAACATGGGACAAGAATCAGGTTTGTATTTTTCCAAGTGAGAGGGGAAACTAACGACTAAGGCATACTATATCATGATCAAATTAAGGATAACGGTATGAAGTTAAGAGCCAAGACATTACTTCTTCCAAGGCACAAAGAATGCATGGGAGGAGTGAATGTTTTCGAATCGTTTTTGCGAAACAATAATCAAAAAAATAGAACAGCCGGACTACTGAGCCAAAGATTATTGGAAACATCTTCATTCCGGGATAAATTATTGCAAAACAATCGAATAGATATATTAGATATTGGGTGTGGATCTGGAGAGCTAACTATACCGTTATTAAATAACTTGTTAAAAGGGAACAAAAAAACAACTATTCATTTAGACATCCTCGATCTTAACGAAGTCATGATAAGGTCATTCATTGCAAATGCTAAAGGTGCTGCATTTGAAATAGCAAATTCATATGCTTGTTCTTGGGAGGATTTCACGCCAAACAAGAAATATGATTATATTCTCTGTTCTCATAGCTGTTATTCAATATTATCTTTAAGATATCATGAAACTATTGAGAAGTACTCGTATTATTTCAAAAAAATGTTCGATGCGTTGGCTGACGGCGGCATCCTTAGTATAATAGTATCTTCTTCGTCACTGAGCAATCAAAAGTTCAAATTTGAGTATCAGTTCTATTCGGCCATTTTCGGTGATGGAGTAACGCCAAGCGGTGGTGCTAATGTCTTTTCTGCCTTAGAATACTTATCGGTTAATTTTTTTGTAAATTATGTCCACTTCGTCCAAGATGTGTCCAGCTTAAAGGCGGCCATAGAAGGTAAAGAAGACGAGGATCTGCGAAATTGGATAAGCTACCTCTTGCTTACCCCTTTTAATCAAATACAGAAGAATATACAAAAAGAAATATATCTCTTCTTGTCAAATGAAGGCAAAACCAGCCTTCCCAATATTTTTAATGAAGGCTTAACGGATGGTTTGGCAAATAACTATGCTGATTTATTATTATATTTTATTGACGACGTTTTCTGGATCATGAAATAGATAATGGAGAAGTAAAAATGACATACAAATATAGGGTTTTTGAGGACAATATGAATATTTTCGAGTCATTCAGAAAATCTGGTAATTATCAAAAAGAATTGGCCAAGAAGCTACCGCCCTTGTTTGAAGAACATTTAAAGCCGTCCGTGAATAAGGAGCCATTACGAGTCTTAGAGATTGGCCCAGGCTCTGGAGAACTCACAATCGATTTGTTTAATCGAATCGCTTTAACGAGGAGAGTTACTTTAGACATTCTGGAATCAGATAGAACTATGGTTAACGTCTTGACAGAACTGCTAAAAAAGAACTCGCTCAAATTCGATGTGGACAAGATTTTTGAAAGAAAATGGGAAGACTTTGAAGTCGATGCTACCGACGGGAAGTATGATCTTATCTTAGCAGCTCACAGTTTCTATGGAATTTTGGAAGAAAATTTAGATAAAATAGTTCGAGAGAAACTATTTTACAAAATGCTCAGAGCGCTTAGTTACAATGGCTTATTATGCATAATAATGGCTGGTGAAGAAGGGGAAGATTATGTTTTCAAGCTGAAATTTAACCAACAAATAAACAACGAATTAGATAGAAATTGGAATTTAGCTACATCTAAAGATGTGAAAAACATACTACATGATTTAGGCATCTTTCCACCAAAGGAACAGATGACTACCTATATTACCTATATGAATATGACCCCGTGCATTTACAACGACAAAGAACTTGAGAATAAAGATGGAAAAAACTGGCTTAGCTATTCGTTCAGAATCGATTATAATGAACTCTCATCACATATAAAGAGTATGATCAATGATTATCTCAAGGAAAAGACCCGCTCATTTGATTCGGTCTCCGATGATATTAAGAAACAAGATTCACCAGATTCTATCGTGGATCCGTCGTCAAGAATCTTCACTCACTATAATGATATCTTTTTCATAAGAAAACCATTTTTTATGGTGATAGTAGATACGAGCTTTGATAACTGCAATACAATTTACGATATCTTTAGTGACTACTGTACGTCTAACAGGTTGATTATGAAATATATACAGAAGAAAAATGACATAAATTCGTACCTAAGCGAGAATATTCCAAATCTAATCTTATTAGACAAGAATATACACCATGAAAACGACGGAATTAAATGGATTGAAGACAACATAAATCTCCTAAAGGAGCAAAATATTTATACCGCTATCATTACAGGCGGGGGGGTTCGAACACATAAGAACAGGTGTTGCAAAATACACTTAAGTTACCACAAATTTCTTGGAATCTACAGCCGAGGAAAAGAGTCTAAAATTAAGGAAAATTTGGCCCGAATTCTTGAGGCCCCTGGAATAGAATTTGAAGAACTTGAAATTATTGACGAAGATGAAGATAGTGTCCTTTCTCAGCTTCACATTAAACGCCACAATGTCATTAATCCGTTAAACGCTTTGTCGTTAAGTCTTCAGATGGTTATGAAAAAGCGGGGGAATCAAGATCGTTGGAAAAAGGATCTCATACATGACGCTGAGCTTGTTAAGAATAGCATCCCTACTATGAAAAATAGTCTTAAGGGGATGTTTGCAATAATATCTCAAGACAAAGACCTGGAGAAACATATCTTGTCAAAACCAATAAAAATTGGTTCCAAAGACGCAGACGAAATAAAAGATATACAGGATTTTTTGTTGCGACAACTAACTGGTATAGAAGGTAAGCTCCAAAGTGTCTTAGAATATTCACAAATTATTTATGAATTTATCAGGAATTTGGACGCATGTCTCTCCGATCTCATCTCCACTGCAGATTCATACGATCAATAGCGTATAGAGTTTAAAAGAACATGAGAAAGAAAGTTATACTTGTTTTAGAAGATGACAGATCTTATTTGCAAAGGCTTGAGCGGGTACTCAGCGACGATTTCACGGTTGTAACTGCCGCTGATATCAAAACTGCTCAGGCAAAAATAACAAATCGAGTAGATTTGGTTCTGTCTGATATCCGTCTGGAAAATGAGAATAAGGGCGGTATTGAGTTCCTACAATGGGTGAAAACGCTATATCCCAAGATTCCAGTGGTGATGATGACCGCCTATGGGAGCGTAGATCTTGCAGTAGAGGCAATGCGTCTCGGCGCTGAAGACTTTCTCCAAAAACCTATCAACATTGATAACCTTGAGATGGTCCTGCAACGGGTTTTCGAAAAGGAACGATTACAGAAAGAGGTTCACATCCTCAGGCAAGAGATCCAAAAGCAGGACTCCAGGGAGATAATCGGTGAAAGCAGAGCAATAAGGGAACTCAAAGAAAAGATTACCATCGCAGCCATGGACAGTCAGATAACAGTCCTTATCCAGGGCGAGTCCGGGACGGGTAAAGAGCTTATAGCCCGGGCCATACACCGTGAGGGTAAGCGAAACAGGCAACCTTTCATAGGAGAATCTCTCAAATCAAGAGAGGGTGACCTCTTAGGAAGCATCCTATTTGGACACGAAAAAGGGTCATTCACGGATGCAGAAAAACAGTATAAAGGGCTTTTTGAACAGGCAGATGGTGGAGTGCTGTTCTTGGATGAAATTGCTGAGCTGGATAAGGATACCCAGACTAAATTACTTCGAGTAATCGAGGAAAAGAAGTTTTATCGGATGGGCGGCAATGAAGAGGTCGAAGTGGACATCCAACTTATCACAGCCACTAATGCCGACCTTTTTTCTATGATGAACCGCGGTCAATTCCGTGAAGATTTGTACTATCGGCTGATGGTCTTCCCAATCACCATTCCACCGTTAAGAGAGCGCAAAGAAGATATCCCTCCTCTTGCCCAGCATTTTTTGAAGAAGCTGTATGAGCATGGAAGAACCACTGCTCAAGAGATATCGGATCAGGTCATTGAAATGATGATGAAAAACCCTTGGAAAGGCAATGTGAGGGAATTAAAGAACTTCATTGAAACCGCTGCTCTATATGCGGGGATTGAACAACAGGTAGCTATCATGTCTCAGCACTGCCTGAAATTTTCAGAATCGTACCAATACCCTCTTGGCCCAAAGCCGACTATTCCGAAGGATGGAATTGATCTGCCTGAGAAACTGGCTGAGATTGAACTTTCATACATCGAAAGGGCTTTGAGTTTAAAAAATGGGAAAAAGAAGGAAATCTACCGATTGCTGGGATATAACCACAGGGACTATCCACGCCGATTGATTAAAAGGTATATCAAGAAGCATTCAAATCTGGTGAATAAATTTCCTCTAATAAAGAAAGAATTCAACATAACGTCTTAGCTCTGCAAGAAGAAGAGGATGATGTCAAACAAGTTATAACGTCTTGGAGTTGCATACGGGAGAATTGGTTCATGGTAGAAACTGATAAATCTATCGGAATTATTTATACCAAAGAACAAGAGCGGTTTGCAGAAAACATTAGAAAGATTATTGGAGCAGGACAGGTCCTTCCTTTCAGCGGCAATCTGAGTAGAACAGCTAATAATTTTAATATATTGGTTTTACTTTTAGATGTGTATCCCGGCGACGAAGAATACAACAATTTTGTTGAATATTTTAGAGACACCAAAAAGCTGCCTCCCATCCTTGCCATTTCAACCGATAATAACTTTGATCGATTCGTGAAGCTCAAACTAATAGTTGCGTTTACGGATTTTATCTATCTCAAGGCCCCCTTTAATATCAAGTCACTGGAAGAAAAGCTTTACCAGTTAAATAATGTAAGGCCGGTAAAGCCTCGTGACCGAATCGAAAGGTGCTCGCATTATTTGAAGAAGGTAGGACAGACGTTCTTTGATGAAGGTGACTTTTTTAAGGCATACGATAAGATTAATAGGTGCCTGTTTGATAGCGAGAGCAATAGAGCCCGTCAAGAACATGGCATATGGCATGAAATAGGGGTCATAAAGAGTGAAGTCATATTTTTTAACGACAATATAAGTGATGGAACAAAAGAAACAAAGGATTGGCTTGGGCTGCTATACAAGCTGGAAAAGGAAGAACTCATACAGGACTATGCTGAGTTAATACGTTCTCTGCGCAAATTATATGAGTTACGTAAAATGAAGATTTTGATAATTGATAACAGCCCGAAAAGTTTTAAACACGAACTCAAAGTTATAAATGAAAAACTGGGCGATCTGTACAAATTCTATATCAGAACATTACCGCTTGATACTTTATCAAAGGACTTAACAAATGGCAAAGTCATCAAAATTGGGAACTTGCAAGATGTTGAAGAAAAAGACATAAGTGGAGAACACGCGTTGCTGGATTTCGACCTGATCTTACTTGATCTCCATTTGGGAAGTAACTTGAAAGGCGAAGATTTTCTAAAAAAACTATATCAGAACTACCCCGGGATACCGGTTTTCATTCTGTCAAGTAACGAAGACTACAACACAATTAGAGAGACATTAAAGGGGGGTGCCGACGATTACATCCCAAAATCACGTGCGATCTCTCTTCCGTCCAAGATCAATCAGTATTTTAAAAAACTGGGGGATTTAATCTGGCTGGCCAAGCCCGAAGATGAAGAAGATGAAAACGGTAGAGAACTTAGAAGGAATCTTATAGGCAATCTCAGAAAGTGGATGTTTAACAAGGAGATTCTTTGGTTTGGGGACAAATGCTATCATATGATCAACCACTCCTTCAGTCATGCAGAAAATGATTGGAAAATAGCTAATCAAATTGTACCTCCCATTATTGATTTCGTGAACAGGCAAAAAAGTGTGGGCAATCCTTTATTAGAGGAGCTCACCGATGAAGACATATATTGCCTGTGTATGGCCATCTGGCTTCATGATATTGGTCACAAAGGGAATGAGAGATACGGAAAAGCCCACGAGATAAGAGATCTTCATGGTCTTATCAGCGCTGAGCTGATTTTAAAACACCCCGATCACTATGGCATCTTTGGTTATGACATGCCCGATAGATCTCCTTATCGGTGGGTGTCTTTTCGCCACCCCAAGACAGCTCCCCAGGTAATCAGGGAACGAATACAAATGATGGAGGCAGCAGCACAATTGGTAAGCGGTGTGGGCAATATGCATGCTGATATCAGGAAGATGACCCTTCTGGAAAGAATAGCGCTGATCTGTATATATCACCAAAGCAACTTTCCCTTGGATGAAGAAGATGTAAAAAAAATCCGCAAGGATGGGAAGAGAATCCCCATAGATTGTTATGAGAACTGTGATCGTAATTCTGAACCCATCCACTTAAAGAGCATATGTGATATGATAAAGGACTACAATCTCATGCGCCTGACCTCACTCTTTCGCCTTATTGACGGTATTGACATCAATAGAAATCGTGTCGGCAATGAGACGAGTGAATCCATTAAGAAGTGCACCATAGGAAGAGATCTCAAACAGCAGGTTTTAGAATTAGAGAAAGAAATCGTGAGAATTAAGGATAGCCTTCTGAAAAGTACCGGGAAAGAGAAAAGGTTTGTAACGCTTTTCTATGAAGAAGTAAGAAAGCAGATTGAAACAGCGGGTGGCGTGGGACAAGACCTTAAAAAGGAACAACAGCAATTTTTGGATACGCTATCACTTGATTTGCCTTTGGATAACTACTACATGCTCGTAGACTACATACAATTTCTATCTGTTCAGGAGGGGCACTTTAAACTACATAACGCCATAGACAATATAAGAATTGACTGGTTTCCTTCTATCAAGGATCAGGGTAACAGAATAGGATTTAAGATTACGTACATAAGTAGAAAAGATAAGGATTACCTGGACAATCCAAATATTACAGTAAAAAAATGGTCTGAATCAAAAGGTCGCACCATTAGAGGCCATCTGCTCGGCAGAAGACACAGAGTGGAAGACGTTGATGAAGGAAAGAAAAAGGTGGTGGCAAATGAATACCGGATTGAAGACGGGTATGTTCGCCGGGAGATGAATGACGGGAAGAAATATCTAAAAGATTGGTTGGACCTCAAAAATACTGAAATTAAAATTTGTTATGGCTCTGGAAAATCCGAGGTTTATCGTGAACTAAGCAAAAAGGTATGATATAGCTGACAGGCTGCCATCTATAGCAATCCTCATATGGCTTGATACCAAAATTGTCGATCAAGAAGTAACTGAAAACAGGGGATGCGATGCTTCAAAATTGTATCAGGTCATATGAGGATACCTATAGTGACATTACCCACAGAAATTTCCGCTCAAAACTAACATAACCTTTTGAAATCATAACGATTTGTTTTAGAGAGTTTACGAAAGATAGCTTAACCATTTGATTTAACAAGAGTAATCGTATCTTTATTTTTATTAATAATATTAAGAGGTTATCTCTTTTAGAGAGGGGCTTTCGTAAGCTCTTAGAGAATATTTTTTTATTTTCAATAAGTTATGTTCATTTTGAGCGGGAATTGCTGAAATGAAATAAGGAAAAATAAACATGAATCGGAAACTATATGGAAGGTATATCGTTTCGGACCCTGAGATTTGTCACGGTAAGCCAACGTTTCGAGGTACACGCATTATGGTTGCAGATGTTCTGGAACAAGTTGCAGATGGGCTGGACTGGGAGACGATCATCGAAGAATGGCGTCGCAGTATTACCAAAGAAGCAATCGCCGAAGCAATTAGTCTGTCAAGGCTGGCTTTTCTTGAACATGCGGATAAATACGCCTTGGAGTCATCAGTCGCGTGAACATTTTAGACGAAAATATCATTAATAATCAATGTCAACTTTTGCGAAGTTGGCGTATCCCATTTCGTCAAATCGGTTTCAGCATAGGACGACAAGGTTTGCAAGACAAGGGAATCATCACTCTCTTGCATACACTACATCGCCCAACATTTTTTACACGCGATGATGATTTTTATGATTGTAATCTAAGTCACGCGGGGTATTGTTTGGTTTACCTGGCGGTCAGGAAAGACGAAGTTGCCATTTTTATGCGCCGCCTTTTACATTATAAAAAATTTGATACCGAAGCCAAACGCATGGGTTCAGTTATTCGTGTTTCTCACGCGGGTCTTTCAGTCTGGCGCCTTCACACACAACAACAAATTCGTTTTGGTTGGACGGATTAAGCAAAAAATCTGTCATGGGAAAAAAGACACACAATATAGATTTTTGGTAACACTTTAGCTTTTTGAAAAGATATTTGTTCAGCCGGTTTGTCTCATACAACTCATACAACTAAAATCATCCTCAAATCCATGACATTTGTATTTGTTGGGCCTGTTATCAAAAGATCATCCAGTTTTTTAAAAAAAGGAATTTAGGAATTGTGGGATTTTAGGAATGATAAAATACGATTTAGACATGTTAAAACAAACCTTGCAAAATTCTCCTGAAGTAGCCGCGGCCTACCTTTTTGGCTCTGCTGTAATTAATGCGCCTGTAGTCAATGACCTGGATATACTTCTATTAGTCTACCCGGATATAGACAAGAATATTGCTTACTTTGATTTGGTCTCCCGGATATCAGAAGCCCTGGCTTTGCCGGAGGAAAAGATAGACATCCTTTTCTTCGATCTGCAGGAGGCAGATCCGGATATACTTTATGAGGCCGTTAACGATGGAGTCTTGTTGAAAAACGAGTCTCCTGAATTGCTGGGCGAAAGCATCGAAAAACTATCCCTTTACTTGACACAAAATGAGTTCATTATAGCAAGAGCAAAGCAGTTGCGACATGAACAACTGGAGGTGTTTTGTGCTGATTGATATAAACCGCATTGAAAAATACCTGAATGATATTACCACTGAAGTATATGATGTTAAATCTATCCTTAATGAGTCGGATGAACAGGTATTGCAAGACCGACACCTGATCAAGAGTCTGAAATATTCAACAATTGTAATTGCTGAGGCTATCGGCAGCCTGTTTCAACATATTTTGGCCAAAAAACACAGTGCTGCCGTTCGGGGATATACCGAAGCCTTTGTGAAAGCTAAAGAATCTGGAATAGTTTCACCGGAATTAATCGAACGTCTCCTGCCTTTTGCCAGGTTTCGAAATATGCTTGTACACCAATACTGGAGAGTCAAGGACCAACTCTTTTTGAAAAATATCAGGGAAGGTATTCAGGATTTCGAGACCTTTGTAAAAAAGATCAATGAGTTGTATATAAATGAGCTACCAGATTCGTAACACTTCACCGAAGGCAAGATATTTGACATAATAACAGGATGGAGATGAAAAAAATATCATGTCAATCCTGTTTATCCTGTCAAAAAAACATCAGAAGAGATAGAATGAATGTTTTATGCCTGTTTTAGGTTGCCCGGGTTGTAATCAAGAAACAATGGAATATGTAGAAGGCTAAAAAAATCCGCCTGAAGGTGCGCTAATTTAACGAAAGGAATGTAGATTAATGGAGAACATGAAAAAGATAACAATAAATAATGACGGAAGTTTAAATATTCCTGACTTCCCTGTAATTGCCTATATTGAAGGAGATGGAATAGGTCCTGACATATGGCGCGCAGCAAGCCTGGTGATAGACAGCGCAGTCCGGGCAGCTTACGATGAAAATAAAAAAATATGCTGGATCGAGGTTTACGCCGGCGAAAAAGCGTATCAAAAAAAAGGCGAATGGCTTCCTTCCGAAACTCTTAACGCAATACGTGAACATGTAATAGCTATAAAAGGGCCCCTGACAACTCCGGTAGGAAAAGGAATAAGGAGCCTGAATGTTACGATAAGGCAGGAACTGGATCTTTATGCATGTGTACGTCCGGTAAAATACATAGAACATGTTCCAAGTCCTATGAAAAATCCGGAGAAGGTTGACATGATCGTCTTTCGGGAAAACACGGAAGATGTATATGCTGGCATTGAATGGGAATCAGGAAGTGACGGAGCAGGCAGCGTAATTTCCTTTCTAAAAGACAAAATGGGAATTTCTATACCGGAAGATTCAGGTATAGGCATAAAACCCATAAGTGAAAAAAACACCAAGAGGCTTGTAGCAATGGCTATTTCATATGCTATTGATAACAGCCTGTCGAGCGTTACTCTGATGCACAAAGGCAACATAATGAAATTTACGGAAGGAGCTTTCTGTCAATGGGGCTACGAGGTTGCAAAAGAACGATTTGATGAAAAAACCATTACTGAAAACGAACTTTTTGATAAGTATAACGGTAAGCTGCCAAAAGGAAAAGTTGTCATAAAAGACAGAATCGCCGACATGATGTTTCAGCAGGTACTTCTCAGGCCTGAAGAGTACCAGGTAATCGCCACTCCGAATTTGAATGGAGACTATATTTCAGATGCTATAGCGGCACAGGTAGGCGGTCTTGGCATGGCTCCGGGTGCAAATATCGGCGATAAATGCTCGGTTTTTGAGGCAACACACGGCACAGCGCCTAAATATGCAGGGCAAGACAAGGTAAATCCCTGCTCTTTAATTTTATCCGGCGCAATGATGCTGGACTATATGGGTTGGAAAAAAGCATCAACATTAATAAGAGATGCCATTAAGTCCACCATTAAAGAAGGTACTGTTACATATGATCTCGCCCGTCAGATAGAAGGTGCAAAAAAAATAAAATGCTCCGAGTTTGCTAATAAAATAATTGAAAAGATGAAGTGTGGATAAAATCCGTGATTCCTGACAATCGAGCTGCTATCGGTAGTTTATTCATCTGGATGGCAAGAGCCTTGAAAGAAGCTGTGTGGCCATCTAAATGTCTGGTCTGCGGATCTTTTTTCCAGCCCGAAATGTATAAAAACTATAATTTGCCTGTTAAAATATTTAATGATGAATCAATTTTAGCTTATAATAAAAAATCTGCCTTTCACAAATTAATGCTTCCCTTTTTATGTCCCTCCTGCTCTACAGGTTTTGTGCCTGCCGAATCCCCATTCTGTTGCATATGCGGCATCATGTTTAAAAGCCGCATCGGAGATGATCATGTCTGCGGGGAATGCATAAAGTCGCCGAAAAAATTCCGAATGGCACGTGCAGTAGGCGCATATGAAGGGACACTAATGAAAACCATACAGCGTTTAAAGTATAAAGGCAAAATCCAGTTGGCGCGACCACTTGGTATGCTTTTATTTTTCGCTTTTATCAAATATTGGAATAATAAAAACAGAATTGATCTTATTGTTCCTGTTCCGCTTTATATTAAACGCTTTAGAAAACGAGGCTTTAATCAGGCTTATCTTTTAATCAGAGAATGGTTCTCATATGCCGATGCCTTTAATGTCGATCTGTCATATTTAAAAATTGAAAAAAATGTTCTTATAAGAAATAAACACACGCAACCTCAGACCGGCCTTGACCGAAAACAACGCAAGGCAAACATCAAAAACGCCTTCAGCATAGGCAATTCATCAAAAATTACTGGAAAAAGCATACTTCTTATTGATGATGTTTACACAACAGGAGCAACGGTAAATGAATGTATAAAGGTTTTATTAAATAAAGGAGCTAAAACTGTTGATGTCCTTACACTTGCACGGGGTATGTGAAAATAAATGAATAATAAAATTTTTAAGGGGGGAACATTTCAATTTGATGTCAAGCCTGGAGATATTGAATCAAATCTCGCAAAAGTTATCAAAGGGTTACATATTTTAGGGGACAGCGATGTTAATATAGCAGTTCTTCCGGAAATGTGGTCCTGCGGATTTGATAATAACAGACTGATTGATCATGCCAAACAAACACCATTTATTATTGATACACTCTCAATAACAGCATCCAAATACAATATGATTATAGCTGGTTCTTTGCCGGAAGCTTCGGGAAAAAGTATTTTCAATACAATTCATGTTATTGACACCAATGGCGATATAGCTGGATATTACAGGAAAATCCATCTTTTTCCTCTTACTGAAGAAGATAGGTATTTTTCTGCAGGAAACAGGGCGGTAGTGTGCAACACTTCTATCTGTCCTATTGGCTTGATGATATGTTATGATTTAAGATTTCCGGAGCTTTGCAGATCAATTACTCTTAAAGGCGCCCTTGTAGTTATAATATCGGCACAGTGGCCATTAGGCAGAATCAGGCATTGGGATATTTTATCGCAGGCAAGAGCTATTGAAAATCAAATTTTTATTATAGCAACTAACAGATGCGGCAAGGAAAAGGGAATTGAATTTGGCGGCCATTCTCAGATCATTTCACCAACCGGTGAAATCCTTTCAATGGCTGAACAAGAAGAATGCGCTTCAGCAACTGAGATAAACCTTTACAAGATAAAGGAATTTAGAGATAAGATTCCATGTTTAAAGGATAGATGATAACGGTTTACGGTTTACAGTTATCGGTTCACGGTTCCATGCTTCAAGGTTAGAGAACAATGAAGAAATCAAGGTAATCAACTGTGAACTGTAAACCTGACAACCTGATTAGTTATCGTGCTTCAATCGTTGCATAATTCATTGAAAAAACTGTGAACTGTGAACCGACAACCGTGAACGGTTACAAATATGCTTCTTGATAACAAGACAAGATCAAATGGAAACAGCCAGTTTAGAGTTTTTGATCTATTAGCGGACTATGTTGAAACCGGCAGGGTTGATATTGTAACCGGTTATTTTTCTGCCAGCGCCCTTGCAAAACTCTTTGACGAAGTAAAGAGCGCCCAGTCATTCCGCATGATTTTGGGCGATCTTTTACAAACCGAAGTTAAACATGACAAAATAATCAATTTGTTGAGCGATTGTCTGTCTGTAAACCATGCCTTTAACTTAAGTATTTCCGCAAAAAAAGCGGTTGAGTTTTTAAAACAGGAAAAAGTCAGGATAAAAACAATCCAGCGCAATTTTTGTCATGCCAAAACTTATATTTACAAAGACAATGACCCGCGCAAGAATTTTCAAATTATTGGAAGCTCAAATTTAACCGAAGCCGGACTGGGGCTGAAAGAATCCGCCAACATTGAACTAAACCGTGCTGAAACCGGCGACAGTAATGATTACCATGAACTGACCGGGTGGTTTCAAGAGTTGTGGAAAAGCAAGTCTGCTCTGGATAAAATTGAACTGGCCGACAAAATAAAAATTGACTGCAAAGAATACCTCATCATTCTAATTTGTGATTTCTATAAGGAATATTCTCCCGAAGATCTTTATTACAAGGTTTTATATGAATTATTCAAAGAAGATTTGTTGTCAATATCTTTTGACAAAGAATTTATAAAAGAGATCAGCCATTTAAAAGACACTATCATTTACAACAAGCTTTATTCCTTTCAGCAAAAAGGGGTTATCAGCCTCATCAAGATGCTGCAAAAGGAAAACGGGGCTATCCTGGCTGATGCAGTAGGTCTGGGCAAGACATGGTCAG
>JAYEFW010000170.1:5280-13826 GCA_034658795.1 Thermodesulfobacteriota bacterium | reverse complement strand
CTGTGGTAATTCGCATGGAAGGAACAAATGTTGAAGAAGGCCGCAGGATCCTTTCTGAATCAGGCCTTAATTTTACCATTGCATCGGATTTGAAAGAAGCAGCTCAGAAGGTTACACGGCTTGTCAAATAAATTCATCAATTCTAATTATGGCATCTTCTCGTTTCTCGTTCCCATGCTCCAGCGTGGGAATGTATAAGGAAAAATAAGTAATTGAGCATTTTTGTTGATAATAATACACGACTGCTGGTTCAGGGAATAACAGGAAAAGAAGGCCGGTTTCATACTAATAAATGCATTGCCTATGGTACAAATGTAGTGGCAGGGGTAACTCCCGGCAAGGGCGGCCAAAAAATGGACGATGTGCCTGTGTTTAATACCATCAAAGAAGCTATGAAAAAAACAGGCGCTAACTGCAGCATGATTTTTGTCCCGGCGGCTTTTGCCGTGGATGCTATTCTGGAAGCTGTAGATGCCGGAGTCGAGTTGATTGTTGCTATAACAGAAGGCATCCCTGTCATGGACATGATCAAAGTCAAAAATTATATGAAAAACACAAAATCCTGCCTTATCGGCCCCAACTGCCCCGGAATAATCACACCAGGTCAATGCAGGGTCGGCATCATGCCCGGTCATATACACAAACAGGGTGGCCACATAGGTGTTGTATCCCGCTCCGGAACCCTGACTTATGAAGTAGTAAATCAGCTAAGTCTGCATGAAATCGGTCAAACCACCTGTATAGGAATTGGCGGAGATCCCATAAATGGAACAAACTTTATAGACTGCCTTGATGCTTTTGAAAAAGATCCCGACACCGAGGGAATCGTTATGGTCGGGGAAATTGGCGGCAGCGCAGAAGAAGAAGCAGCCGAATTTATCAAAAAGCATGTGACAAAAAAAGTGGTCGGATTTATTGCTGGTTTAACTGCGCCGCCGGAAAGACGAATGGGACATGGGGGCGCAATTATCAGCGGCAGTTGTGGTATGGCTCAAGCAAAGATTGCAGCAATGAAAAAAAGCGGTATTTATGTCTGCGAAGATCTTGGTTCGTTTGGAGAAATGTGTACAGAAATATTTTAATATGAATTGGAGAAGAGAAAGGTGAGTGAATATAAGACAATAAATGAAAAGAAAGCTGATTGGGAAGAATCAACTCTAAAGAAGGTTCTTGATCGATTTCCCGAGCAGCAGGAAGAGTTTGTTACTGGTTCCGGTCATCCGGTAGAACGATTATATCTTCCCTCCGGGATATCCGAAGAGGAGTATATTAAGAAAATCGGATTTCCCGGCGAGTATCCCTATACCCGCGGGGTACAGCCCACGATGTACCGGGGACGTTTCTGGACCATGAGACAGTATGCCGGATTCGGGACTGCCGAAGAATCAAACCAGCGATATAAATATTTGTTGGAACAGGGGCAGACAGGCCTTTCCATTGCATTTGATCTTCCTACCCAAATCGGATACGACTCCGATGACTCAATGAGCGAAGGAGAGGTTGGAAAAGTTGGTGTTGCTATCGACAGCCTCAAGGATATGGAGATTCTCTTTGAAGGGATCCCACTGGATAAAGTTTCAACCTCCATGACCATCAATGCCCCGGCCGCGGTACTTCTTGCCATGTACATTGCGGTCGCTGAAAAGCAAGGTGTCGCCAGAGATAAACTCCGGGGAACAATCCAGAACGATATTTTAAAAGAGTACATCGCCAGGGGAACCTACATTTTCCCACCTGCGCCTTCTATGAGGCTCATCAACAATATTTTCGAGTTCTGTTCAAAAGAGGTACCGAAATGGAATACCATTTCTATTTCCGGATACCACATCCGGGAAGCGGGATCTACAGCGGTCCAGGAAATTGCCTTTACCATTGCCGATGGAATTGAGTATGTCCGGAACGCCATTGGTGTCGGCCTCGATGTTGATTCTTTCGCCGGAAGGCTTTCATTCTTTTTCAACGCCCATAATGATCTCCTTGAAGAGGTCGCAAAGTACCGCGCGGCGAGAAGGATCTGGGCCAGGGTCATGAAGGAAAAATTCAACGCCAAAAAAGAAAAGTCGATGATGATGAGATTCCATACCCAGACTGGAGGATCAACCCTCACCGCTCAGCAACCGGATAATAATATTGTCAGAGTCGCTATCCAGACCCTCTCGGCAACCCTTGGAGGGACTCAGAGTCTCCATACCAATTCGCGGGATGAGGCACTTGCTCTTCCTTCCCAGGAATCGGTGATGATCGCCTTACGGACCCAGCAGATTGTAGCCAACGAATCGGGAGTAATAAGCACCATCGATCCCCTGGCCGGGTCCTATTACATTGAAGCTATCACCGACCGCATAGCTTCCGAAGCCTGGGACTATATTGAGAAGATTGAAACCATGGGGGGGATGGTAAAAGCGATCGAAAAGGGATATGTACAGAAAGAGATCCAGGATTCCGCTTATCGGTATCAACGCGATGTTGAAGATGGAAACAGGATCGTTGTGGGTGTAAACAAGTTCACTGTTGAAGAGGAACCACCGAAAGGGCTCCTGAAGGTTGATCCTTCCCTCCGGACAGTGCAGGTTGAGAAACTCGCCAGGGTGAAAGGGGAGCGGAACAATGTAGCGGTTACCGCAAGCCTTAAAGCGCTGAAGAAGGGAGCAGAAAGTGAGGATGAGAACCTCATGCCCCTCATCCTTGACGCGGTAAAGAAGTACGCAACCCTGGGTGAAATCTCCGGCATCCTACGGGAGGTCTTTGGAGAATTTCAGGAATCCATAGTTTTATAATCGGAAGATGAAGAGATATGGCGAAAACGGTACGTATACTTGTTGCAAAACCGGGCCTCGATGGTCATGACCGTGGAGCGAAATATATTGCCCGGGCACTGAAAGACGCTGGCTATGAAGTGATCTATACCGGCATCAGGCAGACCCCTGAATCAATTGTCGTGACAGCTATTCAGGAAGATGTTGATTTTGTCGGTTTAAGCCTGCTTTCCGGCGCCCATAATGAGCTTTTCCCAAAGGTCGTTGAACTGCTTCGGGAAAAAGATGCTTCGGATATCATTGTGTTCGGCGGCGGCGTGATCCCAACGGAAGATATCCCTTTTTTAAAAGAGAAGGGTATTGAAGCGGTTTTTACACAGGGGACCCCAATAAAAGAGATTACCGATTTTATTGAAAAGCGGTTGGAAAAATAATAAGCGGAATGGACCTCGTTGATAAGGTACAATCGGGAAGTATTCGGGGAATTGCCCGGACTATTTCCCTGATCGAAAATAACTCTCCTCAAAAAGAAGATATCATCGATGAGTTGTATCCCCATACCGGCAACGCGATGGTCTGGGGGATTACCGGCCCCCCCGGAGCGGGGAAAAGCACCCTTGTTGATTGTCTCATAAAACGGGAAAGAAAACAGGGGAGGAGGGTCGCGGTGATCGCGATAGATCCCAGCTCCCCTCACTCCGGCGGCGCCATCCTTGGAGACAGAGTGCGGATGCAGAAACACTCAACAGATGAGGGGGTTTATATCCGCTCGATGGCTTCCCGCGGACACTTGGGCGGCGTTTCTGTCGCCACCGGGGACGCGGTAAAAATTCTCGACGCCGCGAGATATGATACGATTATTATTGAAACCATCGGTGTCGGACAGACCGAAGTGGAGATTATTGAACTCTGTGATATTGTATTGCTTGTCCTTGTACCTGGAATGGGTGATGAGATCCAGGCAATGAAAGCAGGGGTCATGGAGGTCGGAGATATCTTCGTCATCAACAAGAAAAACCGTGACGGGGCTGACCGTTTAAAAACCGAAGTTGAGTATGTTCTGGGTATTAAAAACGCTTTGACCGGGGAGGAACCAAATCCTGTACTCCTCGCTTCTTCCAAACTCGACGAAGGGATCGATGAACTTGTTGAAGCAATCCATGATTATCTGAAAAAAGCTCAGGCAACCGGAAGATTTGAAGAAAAACGGAGAGTCAGGATAGAAAAAGAGGTCCTTAAGATATTTTCTTCAAAGGTCCATGAACTTCTCAACATCCATCTTAATATTGAAAATAACCTGGGAGAATGGATCTCTTCAATCTTGAACGGGGAGACAGCTCCATATAAATTGATTAAGAGCAAACTTAATCGTTTTGTGAAGGAAAACGAGATAATATGATTAAACAGATTAACCACATAGGGATCGCGGTAAGCTCCCTCGAAAATCACATTCCCTTTTACCGGGACATCCTCGGACTTACAGCGCTTGGCACCGAAGAGGTCCCGGAGCAGAAAGTAAAGGTCGCCATGTTTCAAGTTGGGGAAGTCAAGATTGAACTTCTTGAACCAACCTCCGGAGAGAGCCCAGTCGCGAAATTTATCGAGAAAAAAGGGGAAGGGATACATCATATCGCGTATGAGACCGACGACATCATCAAAGAAATCGAAGGTTTTCAGGGCAAGGAGATCTGGATGATCGATGAGACCCCCCGGGATGGAGCCCACGGTACAAAAATCGCGTTTATCCATCCAAAATCATCGGGAAAGGCATTGACTGAGATCTGCCAATCCACTCACTAATAGGGATAATCCTGGGAAGTAAGGAGAACGATGGAAAAGGGATATATCCAGATATATACAGGGAATGGTATCGAAAAATTTCGATAAGTCCATATCCACGGCAATACGATAACCCTGCCGGATATATTCACGTACTTTAAACACTGCATCATGGGCAGATCGACCAGGCCTGAAACCATAACTAAAATCCGAAAATTCAGGATCAAAAATTGGTGACAAAACTCTGGCAATCGCCTGCTGAATCAGTCTATCTAAAACGGTCGGAATACCTAATGGCCGGGTTCCCCCAGTCGGCTTGGGTATCTTAACTCGCAAAACAGGTGAAGGCTCATAGGTGCCTTCCATTAAACACCGATTTTCACAGCAGCCCTAAGCGTCATAATCAAGGTGTCTAGATGATCCGGACGGGTCGGTTGCCGAGCCAGGGGACGGGGATGTCGCCTCTTAGCTTTTCCACTCCCATCAGTACCGGGGTCGCATTACGCTTGCGGATTCTTATGTTAAACCTCTTGCCGTCATAATGCACACTACCGGGCATGTCCACGAACTTCCGGAACAGTGACCGTGCCTACAAATTTTCAAACCTTCGCAAATCAGCAGCGAACAAATGATACACAGATTTTACTGTGACAAAAAAGAATGCTTATCAAATTATGCGGGGTGGACGTGCCCGTTGGAAGATCGAAAATGAAACCTTCAATACTCTGAAGAATCAGGGTTACCATTTCGAACATAACTATGGTCTCGGTAAGAAAAATTTGAGCTTAATTTTTGCCATGCTCATGATGTTGGCTTTTTTGGTTGATCAGAGCCAGCCCCGCGGGACGCGGGGTAAGTTATTCCAGGCCGTATGGACAAAGCTAAGAAGCAAAAGAGCATTATGGGAACGAATGAGATCGTTGTTTAAAGAATTTGCGTTTGAATCGATGCAAATGCTTTATCAAGCTATTCTCTATGGCGTCAAGTTCCAACCCCCGATTATCTTGTATGATACTTCTTAAAGGCAATATCTCCTATGTAGGTACATCAGAAAAACCGTGAAATAAAAGGAAGTCGGGCATTTGCCAGGAAGGGATATCTATGGTTGGAATCAGACTGCCTTGATTTCAGAACTGATTCTCTTGTGCTTTTCCCCCAAAAAAGCGCTTTCCTAATCAAAAAATCTGCGTTACTTATCATAACATGTTGTGAAAATATTCAAATTTCTCCACATATGATAAAAAAAAGAATTTGCCGGGTGACGGGCGGGAATTGCTGATAGAGGTATCAATATTGACGGATGAACGCGAAAATGATAGGAAAATTACTGATGCCTCTGGCGTAGCTGCTAAAGGCAACGTTTTCATAAGTGATACCAGGGGCCAGGTAAGTTGGGATATGAACGAGTCATCTAAAATAGACAACAACGTCCGAATCCCTTATCCGGGAGTTCAGATATGAATGTGACCGTTATACTCTACTGTAAAGAGACTCCAAAGAGGGAAGAATACTATGAATGAGAAAATAAAAATGCAAATAATACCTCCCCATGTAGATCGTTTCATAAAGTGGGGGGAAGAAGACTTCGAATCATTTTGGGAAGAAGTGGCAGTAAAAGCCCAGGACGAGATTTACTGGTTTAGAAAGTGGGACAAGGCATTTAGCTGGGATGAAGACATCTTCAAGTGGTACGCGGGCGGTATTACAAACATTTGTTACAACTGTGTGGATTACAATATAGAAAAAGGCAGAGCAGGCAGAGCAGCATTAATCGCCGAGTCAGGAGAAGCAGATGAAATCAAAGTTGTGACCTATGGACAGCTTCTTGCAATGGTGATGGAATGTGCATCCGCTTTGAGGGGCATAGGCGTGAAAAAAGGAGATCGGGTAGCGATCTATATTCCTACATGTATCGAATCTGTCGTGGCTATGCTTGCATGTGCAAGAATCGGAGCCATCCATGTTGTAATATTTGCTGGATTTTCCGGAAAAGCTGTAGCTGACCGCCTTAAACTCACAGGTGCAAAATACATTCTTACCCAAGATGAGGGATCAAGAAGAGGAAAAACAATACCACTTAAGAAAATTATTGACCAATCGCTAAATATCTATCCCACAGATATCAAGAAAGTTGTTGTACTCAGGGAAAACAAGAATAAAGAGACGACCTTAATGAAAGGGCGGGACATATATTGGGAGGATTTTTTAGAAATGGGCAGAGGCTACAGTTCTGCTGTAGAGAAGATGGAATCTAACGAGCCACTTTTTTTACTTCCTACATCAGGCACTACAGCAACACCTAAGGTTACCGTCCACAACCATGGAGGATATCAAATATATATACATTCTATGGGTCAATGGATATATAAATTAAGGGAAAGTGATGTATGGTTTTGTACGTCAGATATTGGCTGGATAGTAGGCCATAGTTACAATGTATATGGTCCGCTACTCTCTGGCTGTACGTCTATTTTGTATAACGGCACCCCCGATTATCCCAGGCGAGATATGTGGTGGGACATAATAGAAAGAAACAAAGTGACAGGTTTATGGGTATCTCCTACAGGTGTAAGAGGATTAATGAAACTTGGAATTGATGAAGCGCGCAAGCATGACTTAAGTTCAGTAGAAAGAGTTTTCAGTGCAGGAGAGGTCTTGAATCCACCAGCGTGGCAATGGCTTTACGAAGAAGTATTTGGGAATAAAATCCCTGTAATTGATCACATGTGGCAGACCGAATCTGCAGGACCCCTAATTGCGAATCCTTATGGCTTGTCCTTATTACCTATTAAGCCTGGGTCTGTTGCAATATCTGTTCCAGGAATCAAAGTGGATATTGTAAACGAAAAAAGCGGTCATTCCATGCCTGCTGGAGAAAAAGGCATTTTAATAGTAAAAGAACCTTTCCCCGGGCTTTCACCAACTCTTTGGGAGGAACATAAGAGATACTTAAAAGAATACTGGGAAAAAATTCCATCCACCAAGAGTTATTATTCCGGAGATGCTGCTTACAAAGATGATGATGGTTACATATGGTTCGTAGGCAGATCCGATGAGGTGATAAAAATTGCTGCTCACAGAGTTGGTACTATAGAAATTGAAAATGCACTCATGTCACATCCGGCTGTCGTGGAATCAGGTGTATCAGGAGTGCCGGATGAGCTGAAAGGGCAAGTTGCATGTGCTTTTGTTGTATTAAAAAGTGGCTTTGAGCCTTTGGAAGAACTAAAAAAAGAACTTTTGCTCCATGTGAGGGAAAACATGGGTCCATTTGTGGTAATCAGGGGTATCGAATTTGTGAACATGTTACCAAAAACCCGAAGTGGTAAAATAATGAGGAGAGTAATGAAAGCAATATGGACTAAAAAAGATATGGGAGATCTATCCACAATCGAGGAAGAGGCTTCTGTAAATGAAATAATCGATGCGATCAAAAGGATGCAAGAATGCAATTGAGATGCCTGGAAAGCGTGAACCTGGGAAAGTCAAAGGAGTGATGCAATTGAGAAATGTAGCTATAATCGGATGCGGGATGACAAAGTTTGGGCGGCTCGAAGGTAAAGGGTTAATGGACCTCTTAGCAGAGGCTTCGCTCAGGGCGATCGACGATGCTGGTGCAGGCGATCGTGATTTTGATGCCGTTTGCGTCGCAAATTTTGCAGCAGGTGAACTTACCCGCCAGAGTGCCATCGCCAGTGCACTTGTGGATCAACTCAGCTTATTGCCGGCAGCAGCTGACCGGGTGGAAAACGGCCCGGCTTCGGGAGGTTCAGCTGTAAAAATGGGTCTTCTCGCGGTTGCATCCGGATTGGACGGATCAAGCCATTGCTGAAGAGGCGGCAAAAGAGTTGCAAAGGTGAACTTGGTGTCAAAGCTTGAACTTGGTGTCAAAGCTTGAATTGTGAATTAATGCTTGACAATTAAACCACTATCATTTAGGAAAATCAGTATGGGTAGAGCATGGCGAATTGAATATGAAGGCGCATTATATTATTTAATGTCCCGGGGAAA
>JAYEFW010000170.1:0-5180 GCA_034658795.1 Thermodesulfobacteriota bacterium | reverse complement strand
GTGTCAAAGCTTGAATTGTGAATTAATGCTTGACAATTAAACCACTATCATTTAGGAAAATCAGTATGGGTAGAGCATGGCGAATTGAATATGAAGGCGCATTATATTATTTAATGTCCCGGGGAAATGACGGACAGCATATTTATTTAAATGACGCTGATCGAAATTTGTTTTTAGAGACGATCTCGGAAATGTCGGAACGTTTTAAACGTGGATATCTTTGCCTATGTTTTAATGTCCAATCATTATTTATGTTGAGTAATTAATTAGTTAGGACTTCGGGACGTACATTAGTTTATAAGTTACTGTTATAAACTTTTAACGAGTAATTGTGGCGTATAACCAATTGCTCTCCTCGCTTAACCGCTAAACTGACTGCGGGTTGCGAAATCTTCAGAAACAGAGCAAACTGCGAGCCGCAACGGTCTTTTTATATTTCCCGACAGCCAATACCTGCTCAGGTTTTAAGTCCAACAATTCTGCAACTCGTCCAAGTACCTTTTCAAAGTTAAATCCATTTGATTTAAGATGATATTTGCGCTCAAAGTTGTCCTTAGCTTGGGCAAGTACTTTTTTAATAAAGTCACTGTCTCCTAAAATGCGCTCATCGCCATTTTGGTATGCACCGATTCTTCTCAATGCTTTTATCGCCTCCAGGAGATAAGAATCTTCCTGACACAAAATGGATTTATAATGGTTCTGAAAATGATTTGGAATCAGCACCAAGGAAAAACAGGCTGTTTGGGTTTTACGTAAATATCCTTTTGCGTTCTATACCTCTGGCAATAATATGATGAAGCGCACCCGGCGCATCTATTCTTGATTGGCTCTTGATTGGCGTGGCATGCAAACTAAATATCATAGTTTAAGTACCCTGTCAACTTATAAATTAATGTACCAGCAATTCTCATTATGAAATATTTAATGGAATTTCAAAAGGTTGTGAGTTTTAATTCAATTCACGCAAGTCGGTTTTTCTCTTGTTTTTGCAAATTTTCTATGTTTTTTGAAACATGACTAAAGCTTGCAAAAATTTACTAGCCTATCAACTGTTCGGAATAATAGAAAAATATTGTCAAATTCCATAATGAGAATTGCTGCTAATGTACGTCCCTTATGTCTACGGCCATATACACAAACAAGGCGGCCCCATAGGTGTTGTATCCCGCTCCGGAACCCTTACTTATGAAGTAGTAAATCAGCTAACTCTGCATGAAATCGGTCAAACCACCTGTATAGGAATTGGCGGCGACCCTATAAATGGAACTAACTTTATAGACTGCCTTGATGCCTTTGAAAAGGATCCCGACACCGAAGGAATCGTTATGGTCGGGGAAATAGGCGGCAGCGCAGAAGAAAAAGCATCTGAATTTATCAAAAAACATGTAACAAAAAAGGTTGTCGGATTTATTGCCGGTTTAACTGCACCATCAGGAAGACGCATGGGACATGCAGGCGCAATCATCAGCGGCAGCAGCGGTACGGCTCAAGCAAAAATTGCAGCAATGAAAGAAAGCGGTATTTATGTCTGCGAAGATCTTGGTTCGTTTGGAGAAATGTGCGCCGAAGTATTTTAACTTTTCCAACATGACAATCTTATCTGCCTTGCAATACCTTCTAAAAGTATCGATATAATGGTTCATAAGCATGTTTTTCCCTTGGATTTCATTTTCGGAATACGCAATAATGCGCAACTAATGAATAAACTATATTGCGCTATCTTGTTCAATATCGTATAGTTTCTGCAAGTTTCGCTTTTTTGCAAACGTCTCATTTAGACGAAGGATTCGCATGCTCTCTTTTACCCCAAGCCAAAAAATAGAAAACAGACTGAAAATTCTCCAGGGGTTATTAGCTGAAACATATAAAGATCTGGAGGCTTTATCTCCTGATGAAACGAGATATATTCATCGCTGTGCCTTTATCAGCAACATCGGAGCTTCAACCAGAATAGAAAACGCTGTTCTAACAGACCAGGAAATCGAATGGGTCGATACCACTTTGAATAACCATGGTAACGCAACCGCTTTTGAGGAGAAGAAATCTTTTATTCTGGACAAGCTTTCAAAGGATAGAAAACGAAGTGTTGAAGAGGTAGTTGGTTGCCGACAAGTGCTGACAACTGTTTATCTGCAAGCCGATGAACTCTTCCCTCTATCAGAAGTTACTATTCGCGGACTTCATCATGATTTACTCCGGTACTATCCTAAAGCATCAAGTTATGCAGGAGGATACAAGACAGCGCCGAACAGAGTTGTCTCTATCAATCACGAAACCGGAGAGAAACGTGTGGTATTAGAGCCCTCTCCTCCCGGCATTATAACGGCGACTGCCATGGCGGAGCTGATCAACTGGTATAATACCGCAATCCAGGACTATCCGTGGCCCATATTAGTTGCCACTGAATTTGTATTTCGTTTTCTGGCCATCCACCCATTCCAGGATGGGAATGGGCGATTGGGACGCGCTCTTTTTATCCTGGCTTTTATTCCACTCCGGCGATAAATATCTGACGAGTATTACGCCCAACCTTGCTATTGATCGCCACATTGAGCAAAACCATACACTTTATTATTCCATCCTTCACCAATGAGACAGTTAATCGACTCGAACTCAAAACTATTCCAGGTGAAAAGCCAACGGGAAAATATAATAGAAAATTCAAAACAAAAGTAGTTGGTGTTACATTCGATAATCTTGATGGTTCAAGTCGTCAGGCAGCCATTAGTAGGGTAAAACCAGAGAACCGGCTTCAGTTAGCGTGGAACCCTTCTGATCCTCACGATTCTAATGCAATTTTGGTTTTTGGAAAAGGCACTATGTCGCATTTAGAAGGAGACACATGCATAGGGCATTTAAAGGCAGATCTTGCTGCTGATGTAGTTGATTGGATTAATAGCGATGACATCGTAGGAATCTATGCAGAAGTATCGAAAATATTAGGGGGAACAGAAGAATCGCCTATATATGGATGCCTAATTGAATTGACAATATATTAAAATGAATACCCACAGCTTTCAGCACGGCCGCTTAAGGAGCGTTGCGGCCCATCTGTCTGGCCGTATCCAACAAAATGGTTGTGTCTCAGTCAAAACATTTCAAAAATGTTTACAAAAAACGGAGGGAAGAATGAATGCACAAGAAGCATTGATGCTGGTTCGTGAGAAGTACCTTGAAGAATTGAAGGGTATTACAACTGGGGACAACGCCGACAAATACAAAAGAACTTGCCAGGAGTATCCAGCCTTGATGACAACTTCGCACCATCTTTGGGCGAGAGAGCTTTCGAAGAATATGCCTTGATCTTCACTTAAGAATATTGGGGACGCGTGTTGATATATTGATATGATCTTTAATAAATGACACAACAAAATGATTGAGCAGATGCCTGAAGCCTGGGCATTTTGGAATCTGTTGCCATTGTGTAAGTGCCTTTTTATTTGAACTATTACGCCTTTTATACGGCCATGCTCATTATGTTAAAAAATGCTATGGATCACAAACTACAAAAATGGATAAAATGGCTTGATGTAATAAAAGTAGAGATCTCCGAGCTTTTGATTGGTAGAAATATTTTTTGGCAGATGTTGGAACTTATAGAATCAAATCAAGTCTCGAAAGGCAAGCGTATTTTAGGCCATTATTTGTGTAGCAGTTATGTATCTCATGTAGTCATGGGGATAAGACGCCAAATAAAAATTGATAAACAGAGTATTTCATTTGCACGCCTTCTTGAAGAAATAATTGAGAATCCCGAATTAATATCTCGAGAATATTTTAAGAGACTTTATATAAACAGTCCGATTGCTAATAAAGCAGATGCCCATTTCAATGAGTATTCAATGGATGTATACGACCATATAGACCCAGAAATTGTAAAGTCCGACTTAGAACATTTAAAAAAATATTCAGATAATATTAAGGTACTTTCAGATCAACGCTTAGCGCATAGAGATAAAAGGGATTTTAAATCTGCACCTCAAATTTCCGAATTGGAAAGTTGTATAGAAACATTCAAAATCCTATGCAGGAAATACTATTTGATTTTTCATGCAGAACACATTGATCTGTTACCAGATTATAATGAACCAAATTTAAAGCAAATGTTTTATGATGCAACATTACTTGCAACATAAGTATCAAAGCTTGAATTGTGAATAAAGGAAAGTTTAATTCACAATTCAAGCTTTGCCAATTCGCACCATTTTGTCTATATGATTCTCAGTTTCCTTCAGACTCAACTCCTGTTTGCGTCGTTCTCCCCGCATTCTCTTTGAATACCAGCCGTGATAGCGAACAAGCTGGAAATTTTTATCAGGGATATGCGAGGTTATAGCGGCAATAAACTCTTCTGCGGTAGAGATGGAAAAGTTCTTCTTGTTTTTGCCGTGGATCATCTTGGACCGGTAGACCACCATGCCGGCGTTGCTGTTGTAGAAAGTCAGGCAATGCCTGCCTTTGCCTTTGTCCTATTTAACTCCCGGGTCTTCCAGCGAAATGTTGTTCAACAAGATAGCGGCTGTAACGCACAATCCCTTCAACATAATCAAAGTCAAAAAGACCTCCCACGAAAAAAGTCCGATTCTTCCCCTGGGCTTTTTCCCAGCGATCAAAGTAACGCTGGCGAAACTCTTCAACTCCTACATGCTTGAAGTAGAGCCAGGCGTCATAGGAATTCCAGTCATCCTGTTCGTTGATCCGCCCGCCCAGTGCACCGATGTAGCGCTCGATATTCTCACGAAGCCGCAGCTCATCCGCCGCAGTCGGTTCACTGCTGGCCAGTCGCGCATAAAAGGCCATCAATTCATTTTCCCGATGCTGTTGCGCGATGATCATCGGCTGATCAAGAGATGGAAGGGGCAAATGAAATGCAACGGGCATGGGCAGCACCAGGTCGGCGATCTCGAAACTGGCAACCGCGTAGGGAATAAACCTGGTTTTTGACTGAAACCACCGTTCCTCCTCGGTCAAATCAAGAAAACTCTCCAGCTCCTCCAGCAGAAGGGGACAGGCGACTATCAGGTAATCAAACCGGGCATAATCCTCGGCATGAGAGACCTCGTCTCCAAGCATCTGCATCGGATGCGTATATTTTACAAAGATTCCTTCTTCACGGCGTTCGATTTTTTTAACATCAACATTCAGGCGAATATTGAGATCCCAGGCCACTCTTTCCCAGA
>JAYEFW010000169.1:0-3420 GCA_034658795.1 Thermodesulfobacteriota bacterium | reverse complement strand
TAGTTTTCGTTCGGGCACTATCTAAAAAAAACTTATTGAGAGGATAAACAAAATGGATTCACCAATTAAGAACATAAGGATAGGTGTTGCTAATCGTGGTATACCTGCTCTTCGTATAGGAAGAACTATACAGGAAATGGGGGGAATTTATGTAGCCTTTGCTACAGAAGAAGATAAGACAGCCCCGCATGTTACCAAAGCAGATAAGGCATACACTATTCGAACCGAAGGTGGATATCTGGATATAAAAGAAATCGTACGTATTGCAAAACAGCACAATATAAAGGCTCTTCATCCGGGATGGGGTTTTGCAGCAGAAAACAACCGATTTCCCTCTCTTTGTAAAGACAATGGAATTATTTTTATTGGTCCCTCTGAAGACCCTATGAAAAACCTGGGGAACAAAGTTAAGGCCCGTGAAATTGCAAAGTCAGTTGATGTCCCTGTTATTCCCGGCTCAGACGATGTGGTAACTCTTGATGAAGCAAAAAATATAGCCAAAGAAATCGGCTATCCGGTCATGATAAAAAGTGAAGGCGGCGGCGGCGGTAGAGGTATTGTAATAATTAATTCTCAGACGGAACTTGAACACAACTTTGAAAAGGCTTCAGCTATTTCAGAGGCCAGTTTCGGCAATCCGAATTTATATATTGAAAAGTTTCTAACTTCTGTCAGGCATTTGGAAATACAAGCCATATGCGACCCCTTCGGCAATTCAGTTGTGCTTGACGAGCGTGACTGCTCTGCACAGAGAAAAAACCAGAAATTGCTGGAAATAACCCCTTCACCGTGGAAAAAGCTGACTCCTGATTTAAGGAAAGCTTTAAAAGATGCAACTTTAAGAATAATATCGGCTGCTAATTATGATTCTATCGGCACCTTTGAGTTCCTGGTAGATGAAAACCTGAATTATTATTTTATTGAAGCTAATACCAGGCTTCAGGTTGAACACGGCATCACAGAACTTCTATATGGTATAGATCTGGTAGAAGAAATGATAAGAGTCTCCTTTGGCGAAAAATTGCGGTTAAATAAGGATAGATTAAAACCCAGGGGATTCGCAATGCAGTGTCGTATAAATTTTGAAGACCCAAAGGCCAATTTTCAACCCAATGCAGGTGAAATTACAAGATATCTCTCTCCAGGCGGCGAGGGCGTGAGGCTTGATTCATGTATTTTCAGCGGATATGAATTCCCAAAAGTTTATGATTCTCTTGGAAGCCTTCTCATGACACATGGTGCAACATGGGAAAAGACTCTGTCAATCATGAAAAGAGCTCTTTCCGAGTACTTTATAGATGGGTTAAAAACAACAATTCCTTTTCACAAAAAAGTTATCTCTGATTCCAGATTCATTGATGGTGAAGTTGATACTAAATTTATCGATAATACTCCTGAACTCATGGTTTACAGGGAAGCTGTAGCTGAAGAGATAAGGCTTTCATATCTAATGGCTGAAATTACAGCAAAGGGCTATAATCCTTATTTGGGCCTTGGAACATATCGAAAATTCGGCGATACCAACGTCGGTCCAATGGCGGTTGATGTTTCTTCTGTTTCAAAAAAAGCTGCTGACGACCGTTCATATTCTCCACCATTTGCTCCAAATGACCACAGGGATAAAGTCCTTGATACACTTCGAAACTCAGAATACGTTGAGTTCTGCAACACTACTCCCAGAGACATTACCCAGTCGGAAACCGGAAATCGATTCCGGCTCTTTTCAGACCGTTTGATAGGCCCGCTTATTGACAGATGCGGATATGTATCTATTGAAAACGGTGGTGGTGCACATTACCATGTGGGAATGCTTGGGTGTATGACAGATCCCTGGGAAGAAGCTGAAGACTGGAATAATTTTGCGCCGAATACACAGAAGCTTATTTTGATACGCTCAACAAACATCCTTGGCTATGCTCCGCAATGCCGGGAAATTATGCAGCGTACAGGCGAACTGATAAATAAGCACTATCATGTAATACGCTGTTTTGACTTTCTTAATCATATCGAAAATATGGTACCATTCGCAGAAATCGCTTTAAAGGCTGAAAATCGTATTTTCGAACCAGCTATAAGTCTGAGCTGGGCAGAAGGTTTTGATGTACCTCATTATCTTGGTGTACTTGACGATATACTATCAATGACAGGGCGTATTCTTGAATGCAGTAAGGATGAAGCATCCAAAAAAATAATTTTCTGCCTGAAAGATATGGCAGGAGTATGTCCCCCAAGGTTTATAAAAAGTCTTGTATCTGAAATACTTGATAAGTATCCTGACCTTATTATTCAATATCACCGCCATGCCACAGACGGTCTTGCCGTACCTGCTCTTGGCGCTGCGGCTCAGGCAGGAGCAAAAATTCTGGATGTCGCAGACGGCCCAAGTGTAAGATTTTACGGCCAGACCGCCGTTATGCCTGTTTTAGCTTATATCGAAGGTGAACTCGGCTTAAAGACTCGTCTTGATAAAGAAAGAATAAGGGAAACAGCATTTGTATTAAAACAGATTATGCCTGTTTATGATCATTACTGCAGGCCGACATTTCTTGGCATAGATCACGATGTAACACGTCACGGGCTGCCGGGCGGTGCAACTTCAAGCAGCCAGGAAGGCGCCCTGAAACAAGGCTATGCATTCCTGCTTCCCAGCATCCTGCTGGTTCTTGAACTTTACAGAAAGCTGATCAGATACCACGACGTTACACCAGGCTCTCAGATTACCTGGACCAACGGATATTTAATGATTGTTAATGCCTATGAACGGGGCGGAATGACGGAGGTGCAGAGGATCATAGATCTTTTAAAGAAAGTTACTTCTGTGCCGGAAGATGATCTTGACGAAAAAACAAAAGAAGATCGCCGGATTATATTTATCAACGCAAACGATGCTCTGAAAAATCTTCTTTTGGGAAAATTCGGCAAGCTTCCTCTTGGATGGCCTCCGGTCTGGGTTTATCAGTCGGTTTTCGGAGATAAATACGAGGAATCTATTGCAAACAGAACAGAGGAAAGTCCTCTTAACTTCCTGCCATCTGTTGATATTGATGAATTAAAGAAAGAACTTGCTACTCACATAGGAAGAGAACCAAATGAAAATGAGCTGGTTAATTATCTCAATCATCCCGGAGATGCATTAAAACTGATAAAAAATCTTGAAAAATTCAGTGATCCGAACGTGCTTCCGGATGATATATGGTTTGAGGGTCTTGAAACAGGTGTTGAGCGCGAATTCAGAACTTCTGATGGAAAAGTCCATACCATTGAAGTAATGCGCATCGGAAATGTAAGCAAGAATGGAACCAAACGAATTAGATATAAGCTGGATCATGAAGTTTTTGTACAGGAAATACAGGTTGAAAAAGGAGCTGCGGAAAAAAGAGGAGTTGAAATGGCTGTCGAAGACAACCCCTATCACATTGG
>JAYEFW010000168.1:1689-3424 GCA_034658795.1 Thermodesulfobacteriota bacterium | reverse complement strand
GATATGCTTGGAGAAATGAGGAGAACTCACAACTGCTGTGAACTTGATGCATCCTCAATCGGCAAGGAAGTTGTGCTTATGGGATGGGTTCAGCGCCGAAGGGACCACGGAGGGGTCATATTTGTTGACTTGCGGGACAGGGAAGGCCTAACCCAGGTTGTTTTTAATCCCAAGATAGATATAAAAATTCACGAAAAGGCTCATGCGATCAGAAGTGAATATGTAATCGGTGTGCGTGGAATTGTTGATCCAAGGCCTCAAGGAATGACCAATCCGAACCTGAAAACCGGAGAGATAGAAATTACGGTCATTGAACTTAAAATTTTAAATGCAGCTAAAACGCCTGCTTTTTTAATCGAAGATAAAATTGATGTGTCGGAAACAGTACGGCTAAAATATCGCCATATTGATCTCAGGCGTCCACAAATGCAAAAAAATATAATTATGCGCCACAAGGCTGCCGCATCAGTTAGGAACTATCTTGACAAACGCGGATTTCTTGAAATTGAAACCCCTGTATTAACGCGCAGTACTCCTGAAGGTGCAAGAGACTATCTTGTCCCCAGCAGAGTTAATCCCGGCCGGTTTTATGCGCTGCCTCAATCACCCCAGCTTTTTAAACAACTTTTGATGATCTCAGGGCTTGACCGCTATTTTCAGATAGTTCGCTGCTTCAGGGACGAAGACCTAAGGGCGGACCGCCAGCCTGAATTTACCCAAATAGATATGGAGATGTCCTTTGTCGGCGAAAAGGATATCATGGATATAACTGAAGGCATGATGAAGGAAATTTTTCATGATGTTCTTGGGATAGAGATCAATCCTCCTTTTTTACGTCTTTCATACAAAGATTCGGTCAGCCGTTTCGGCCTTGACAGACCGGATATTCGCTTTGGCCTTGAACTTAAAGATCTATCGGATATCGTTGGAAAATCCGGGTTCAAGGTTTTCTCCAGTGTTGTTAAAAAAGGTGGAATAGTCAAAGCACTGAATGCAAAAGGCTGCTCATATTTTTCACGGAAAGAAATTGACGATCTTACTGAATTCGTTTCCGTTTACAGGGCAAAAGGCCTTGCCTGGATAAAAGTCAAGGAAGATACATGGCAGTCTCCCATAGCAAAATTTTTTACAGAAGAAGAAAAAAAAGCTTTGGCCAGGCGCCTGGAAATGGAACCCGGAGATCTTGTTTTCTTTATTGCTGATCAACCAAAGGTTACAAATGAAGCTCTGGGGTATCTTAGAAACCATCTTGGGAAAAAACTGGACATGATAGACGAAAATGAATTCAGTTTTGTATGGGTTACTGATTTCCCTTTGCTTGAATACGATGAAACAGAAAAAAGGCTTCAGGCATTGCATCATCCTTTTACAGCTCCACTTGAAGAAGATTTAAAACTTTTGAAGGACGACCCTCTTGCCGTAAGATCCAGGGCTTATGATCTTGTTTTAAACGGTTCGGAAATTGGTGGCGGGAGCATCCGTATCCATAAAAAGGATCTACAGGAAAAACTATTTGAATCACTTGGCATGTCACGTGAGAACTATGAAAATAAGTTTGGATTTCTTCTTTCAGCACTTGATTCAGGAGCTCCCCCCCACGGAGGCATTGCATTCGGCTTTGACAGGCTGGCTATGATTCTATGCGGACAGTCTTCCATACGTGATGTTATTGCATTTCCAAAAACCCAGAAGGCCGCATGCCTTCTCACAAATGCACCTGCAGAAACGAGCAAGG
>JAYEFW010000168.1:0-1589 GCA_034658795.1 Thermodesulfobacteriota bacterium | reverse complement strand
GATCAAATTTTTAGTAGATAAATACGTTTTATAATAAATTATCCCCAGTAGCTCAGTTGGCAGAGCGAGTGGCTGTTAACCACTAAGTCCGCGGTTCGAGTCCGTGCTGGGGAGCCAAAAAATAAAAGCCCAATTTTTTAAATTGGGCTTTTATTATATGAAACAACTTTTAATTTTATCCTTATTTATGGTTAACCTATTGTTGACATTATGAAATATACTGATATAACAAAAAACATAATAAGTTAGAGGAAATAATAATGACTGCTTTGAAATTAACTCACAATGTTTTTACGTTGGACAACAGGCAGCTAATTCCAGCCGGAACTGTAGTTTCAGATGATATTGTTGAGCAATTAATTTCGACGCATGAAAGTCCTTCTGCTAAAAGCTTTCCTTTTTTAAAACACGGTTCAATAAAAAATAATGCACTATTATTTTTCTCCCAACCTCCATATAATACCATTTTTTCCGACACAAAGCGAACTGAAGCCGTCCTCGATCTAATGGAGCAGGTCAATGTGCCGTATTCAATATTAGAAACAATGAATTATTTTAAACTGAATGATTTTTATACATATCGTCATTTTATAATGGTTTTTGCGCTTTCAACGCTTTTAGCTCAGGATCTTCTTGAAAATCATAAGGATATAAAAAAAGAAGTTTTTGCAGGCCCGACCCATGACTTGGGAAAACTCTGCGTCCCCTTAAACATTCTGAAAAAAACCGATCCACTGACCAGGTCGGAACGTCTATTTTTGGAGCATCATGCTATAGCAGGCTATGTTCTCCTCAGTTACTACCTCGGTGATAGCAAAAACCTTTCAGCCATAGTGGCCAGAGACCACCATGAAAGAAACGACGCCTCAGGTTATCCTTGCGGTGTTCCTCTTAATGACCATATGGTCGAAATTTTCATTGTAAGCGATGTTTATGATGCCTTGCTCTCGCCAAGACCTTACAGGAAAAATTCATATGAAAACCGGACAGCTTTGGATGAAATCACAACAATGGCGGAAAAAGGTAAATTAAGCTGGAAAACGGTGCAGGCTCTTGTGGCTATCAATCGCAAGGATCGGCCTCATTACAGCGAGTGTTCAGTATCATTGGATAAAAGAGGCACTCCCCCGCCTGACAACGTATATGGCATTATTGTGGATGAATAATAAGGGCTCGGCTACAAATTTATTTAATTTTAAGATATTTTTTAATTCCCTCAATATGCTTTTCTGCATGATAATAATTGCGGATATTAGATAGTACCATCAGGTGCCTGGATGCATCAATCGGAGATTCACCCCGGCTGTCTAAAAGCATTTTATACCAGTTCGGCAAATTTTCATTATAACTTGCAGAAAGCTCAACGGAATTTTGTCTGTTTGCTTTACTCCATTCTTTCATCTGTGACTTTATTTTTTCACCAATATCTTTATCGTCTTTGGATTTATTATAATATTTAATGGTTAACGCTACTTTATTTTTTATCTTCCGGTATCCTAAAATTGGGCGTACCCAGAATTGTAATATTATATACCCAAAAGATCCTGAGATAAAACTGATTATTGCCACAAAATATATAGGTTCCATGT
>JAYEFW010000167.1:0-3432 GCA_034658795.1 Thermodesulfobacteriota bacterium | reverse complement strand
AGATTTGGGTCAAATTTGTTCGATCTCAAATCACAAAAGTTGAAGGAATAGCAGGCTATTTCGATATTTTTGTGATTTGAGATCGGGCAAAGGTGGCCTGAAGCTGTGATGCATAGTTGGGGAAGTTATTTCGTCCACGTTCCTTAGGTTAAAAAATAAAAAAAGCGAAATCAAAATAATGCTTCGCTTAAAGAATTGCAATCTTCCTATTCATTCAAGAATTGAATCAAAGGTCTCCCTACCAACCTTCAGGATGGCTTTTGTGCCACTTCCAAGCTGTTTCAATTATTGTGGAAAGATCGGCAAATTGAGGTTTCCAGCCAAGCTCCCTGATAATCTTTTTGCTGGAACCAATCAGCACGGCAGGATCACCCGGACGTCTCTTTGTAACTTTTGAAGTAATTGCTCTGCCCGTTACATTTCGTGCAACCTCAATTACTTCTTTTACTGAAAAGCCGTCACCATTCCCTAAATTATATTCTCCTTCCTGCATGCCATTCATAAGCCTCTCCAAGGCAAGAAGGTGGGCCTGAGCCAGGTCGGCAATATGAACATAATCTCGAATACAAGTGCCATCTTTTGTTGGATAGTCATCTCCGAAAATATCTATCCTCTCTCTCTGCCCAAGAGCTGTCTGAAGCACCAGAGGAATAAGGTGTGTTTCGGGCCTGTGATCCTCTCCAACTTCACCGTCCGGGTCTGCTCCGGCTGCATTAAAATAACGCAAAGAAACATATTTTAAACCATAGGCATTGCTGAAATCCTTCAGGAACTGTTCCACCATGAGTTTGCTTCTGCCATAAGGGGTTATCGGGTTTTGTGGGTGCCGTTCCGTAATGGGAATCTCTATTGGTTCCCCGTAGGTAGCACATGAGGAAGAAAAGATGAAGTATTTGACATTATTCTCAATCATAACCTCAAGCAAATTGAGAGTATTTGCCACATTATTCCGGTAATACTTACCAGGTTCTAATACAGATTCTCCAACATAACAAAATGCAGCAAAATGCATGACAGCCTCAACGCGATACTCTGTAAATATGCTTTTCAGCAGTTTTGAATCTGCCATGGAACCTTTGATAAAAGGCCCCCACCCTACTGCCTGCCGATGACCGTATACAAGATTGTCGAGTACTATGGGATTATAACCCCTTTTTGCCAGATATTTACACATATAAGAGCCGATATAACCAGCTCCTCCAACAACCAGGATGTTTTTCATGAATATTACCCTCTCAAATACAAAAAAAAGCAGGGCATTTGCTCTGCTTTTTTTAATGATCCCAAGTTGAGCTAAAGGCGTGGATGCTCCAGATCCAAGACGTCAAGGGTTCGCAGTAGATGGGGTATCATCTGTTTCCTTCAGCCTTCAGCCTTTAACCTTCAGCCTAAACACCTAATTAATTATCTTTTAACTATAATAACAGTATACATATTGGAATTAATATCACCTTCATTTCCGCCCAATTTTACTGTTTTGCCTGCGCGATAAAACCTGGCATATATACTCATTACTTCATTTCCAATGGTTAAATTACCTTCAGTCTTGTTTTTAAACGGCAGCCAGGATGGCTTAGTCTCTATTCCGTCATCATAGGCGAGACAAACTGTAACATTTTTATTAACAACAAAACTGATAAATGGTTTTGTTGTACCGGTTCTGTCATTAATAGATGTTCTGATATAAGTGGCATTTTTTAAGCTATTTGGTAAATTGCTGTAAGTGGAATCACTGTCCACATAAGCTTTTGAACCATTATCAAGACCATCAACAAGCACATAAGTGGTGTCAGAGGCTGCGGTCAAGTCTGAAATTACAGGAGTTGGTTGAGGAGGTGTATAGGTTACTTTCAGCGTTACGCCGTTTTCATTACCTGCAGCATCTTTTGCCCATATAGTTATTATATTGTTTCCTTCAACAAGTTCAATGTTTGATATTGACCAGGTTTCCGCACCAATAGCTGTCCCGCTTCCGCTGCCGGAGCTGAACCATGCTACACTGGTGACACCAACATTATCCGATGCAGTGCCTGATATATCAAGAGTAGATAGATTGGTCTCATAAGTTGCCCCACTTGTTGGATGCGTTACCGTGATCGCAGGAGCAATTGTATCAGAAATATTTTCGTTAAAAGTAAAGTCATCTATTATCCAGAACTTATTATTTCCGGAAGACACGAATTCAAGCTTATTAATGCCGGCCATGTCAGCCTGGAGCCAATCATATTGGTTAGTAGAGAGATCCATAGAAACCGTTCCAACTAAAACTTCATCTCTGTATCCATTTACAGTAATTGAGGTTGCAGTAAATTCACAGCATTGATTTTCCTGCGCCCATCCGGAAAAGTATGCACCATTAAAAACAAAGTAGTTTCCTGAAATAGAAGTTACAACAAGATTTTCCTTACCCCTGTCATTAAAGGCCGCATATTCTCCTGAAGGGGAACCATAGGTATTTTTGTAATGGTAAGATGAGTAAGCACTATCGGAAACCACACCGAATTCATTTGTACCCCAGTTGAACCCGCAGTATTCCGAAGGTACAGCTTCAAAGTCACTGGTGGTAATATCATCAAAGTAAATAACATCCGCAACTGCAAAACCGGTCATTACTGGGGAAAGCAGGATAAAAAATGAAAGAAATAGCAGCGGTCTCGAAATCTTCCTTGCAAATCGTAGCTTGCTGAAATTATAAATAACGGAATTACGAAAAACAGCTTCTAGTAAATTTTTCATTTTATTGCTCCTAATTCAATTAAACATGCAACGCAATTAAATCATAGAACCCATGATGCTATTTTGGTACCTCTTTTGCATCAAACTCTTCTGTGGGGTCGGGCGGCGTAGTATCAGCCGGGCTCCATGAAACCTCATTTGAATAGCCGCTTTCGCCGGCGGAATTGTAAGCAGTTACAGCAAAGTAGTAAAGTGTGCCTTCTGTTAAAAGCAGAGGATCTGTGCTATAAGAAACAACATTGCCGACATCCACATTTTTGGTATAGCTTCCTGCGCTTGTGCCATAATAAAGTCGGTATCCGGTAACTTCACCGGTACTGGCAGTCCAGGACAATGTTGCACCAAGAGCATTGGAATAAAATCCGATTAGAAATATTAATAATACAAATATACCAAAAACAGTTGTCTTTCTACCCATAATATCCTCCCTCATTTATAGTTCCTAATTGGACATAAATTGAGCGAAAGCCGAGGATGCCCCGGATCCAAGGCGTCAAGGGTGAAGCCGTAGTAAGGCTACTGCGAACCCTTGAGAACGCAGGAGATGGGATATCATCGGCTTTTGCTAATTATCATTCAACTATAATAACAGTATACATATTTGAATTAATATCACCTTCATTTCCGCCCAGCTTTACTGTTTTGCCTGCGCGATAAAACCTGGCATATATGCTCATCGCTTCATTTCCAATGGTT
>JAYEFW010000166.1:0-3433 GCA_034658795.1 Thermodesulfobacteriota bacterium | reverse complement strand
ATGACCATTAAGAACAGATTTGTTCGTTCAGCTACCTGGGCGGGTATGGCAGGTGATGACGGATCATGTACGCCAAAGCTTGTTGAATTGATAGTTAAGCTTGCAGAAGGAGGGGTTGATTTAATTATTACCGGACATGCCTATGTTAGTAAAAGAGGCCAGGTGAAGAAACCAAATCATGGTTGCGAAAACTCATCAGAAGAAAAGTTTTATCTGAGTCAAGCGCAACAGAATACAAAGCAATAGTTGAAAAACTCGGCCCAAAATTGAATGCGTTCATCAACAGTACAAAAGCATGAAGGCCAAATTTCCAATTTCTAATTTCCAATTTCAACGTTCCGTGAACGGTTACTAATTTCTTTTGCTTTAAAGAGAGCAAATTTTGTGCAGACCGGTCCAAATATTTCATTAAAAGCTACCGCAACTAAAGTGATATCCAAGATGACTGACTGGAATTCAAAGTAGCTGGAATCCTCAGTAATTAGAAGGGTTAGACCAATAGCGACACCAGCTTGAGGGATCAAGGTCAGTCCCAAATATTTCTTGATAACTTCAGATGCACCGGAAAGAGCCCCTCCCACATAAGTTCCAACGATTTTTCCTATAATACGTGCGAATACAAAAATAATTCCCCAGGTAATCATAGTTGGTCCCAGGGTCGTAAATATTTTCAGGTTCAAGTGCGCACCAGCCAATACAAAGAAAAAACAATAGATGGGCGGGGTCAGCCTCTCCAGATTAGTAACAATATCACTGTTCCTTGAGGAAATATTTACAAGAGTTAAACCCAAAAACATATTAGTCAGAAGAGCCGAAGTATGCGAGACAGAGGCCAATCCGATTCCCAACAAAACTATTGCTAAAATAATAATAAGACTATCAGTAACTTCTTTGGTGATCTTAATAAGAAAGTGGGTTACCAGACCAAGTATAACTCCGATGACCAGTGCTACTAAAATTTCCATGAAAGAGGCAGCCAAGGACCGAAAAGCGGTTTCGCCAAAAGTTGATAGCTGCGTGAGGTCAAAAGTCAAAACCAGGCCAAAGAGAATGATAGCAATCGCATCGTCCAGAGCAACCACAGCTAAAGTTGTTTCGGTTAAAGGCCCCTGAGCATGGTATTCTCTTATAATTGCCACTGTAGCTGCAGGTGCGGTTGCGGTGGCGATAGCGGCCAATGGGAGAGCGGCACCCAGAGGCATCTTAAAAAGATAAAGAAAAACAAAAACCAGGAGAAATGCTCCCATTGCCTGTGAAATGGTAATGAGGATAAAACGAAAACCGAGCCTTTTTACAAGACCAAAGCTTAATCCAGCTCCTATGATTAAGGCAATGATTCCCAAGGCAAGCTGAGGGATAAAATCAAATTGAGACAGGTCGTTTTTACTAAATATGTTTAATAAGGAGGGGCCGAAAATGATGCCGGCTATAATATAACCTGTAACCCTGGGAAGTCTTACCATGTTTATCAGCCTGCCGAAAATAAAACCTATTATAAGAAGGCCTGAAGCTGAAAGGAAAACATCCTGTTTAAATGTTGTTAAAAGCTGTTCGATCCACATAGTTAATCAATAGAACCTTCTTTAAGTAATATGCGGGATAAGCTTGACCGGTCGACTATGCCTACCAGGCGTTTATTTCTAACAACCGGCACGCGTTTGAAGTCTTTATGAAGCATTAACTCGACGACATAAGAAGCAGGGGTATCTTCATCGACGAAATATACATCTTTGATCATATAATCTCTAACCATCGCCTGACCGACCTGAGTTAACTTCTTAACGACTTGAGAAATGTTCATTAAATGAATAACATCCGGGTTTTCAATTTTTACTTTTTCAGGAAAAATGGAGGTAATAATATCTGTTTCCGAGATCCAGCCAGTGACTTCGTTTTTTTTATTTACTACCGGGATACCGATAAGCTCGCGGATGGAAAGTAATTCCGCTACTTCCTTGAGCGGAGTATCTTCTGTAACTGAAGTAAGGTCTCTTGTTATAAAGTCCTTTACTTTTTTCATCTTAGGAGATCTTCCTTAGTTTTGCCTTGACACAAAGCTCTTCAGCTTGCTTCTTAGAATGCAGATAGCTCATTTTATTTTGTGCTGTTGAAAGCGCAACCCCTAAGCCAAATTTGAGGGCTTCTCCAATATCATTTGTCTTTAAGTAATTATGAATAAAACCGGCAAGCATTCCATCTCGAACTCCCAGCATGATGACATTAGATCCTTCAATTCCAATTTTTCCTTCCCATACTTCATCTTTTTTTGCCACAAAATAACATAGATCCCCGTACTTTAGTATAACTATTTCCGCTCCTTTATTAAGCAACCATTGGGCTGCTTTGTGGCGCGATGCCGCATTACATAAATTTTCTCCAAAGATATAACAGGTTTCTCTCAAGTCTGGACAAACAATAAAAAAGGAAGTGCCGGCCAGGCATTCTTTGAGAATCGATTCTTGAAGATTAAGAACTACTTTTACTTTCTTCTTGTTAGCGGAAAGAATAAGTTCATTAATAAAGTTTGGGGGAATCCCTTTAGGAAGGCTTCCTCCAATTTCTACGAGTTTTGTGGAGTGAAGCAGTCTTTTGAAATTTGCTTTGAAGCTGTTAAGATAACGTAGTTCTATGTGAGAGCTTTTTTCTATAAACAGAGACTGTCTATTTTTTTTATCTTCAATAATATAAAAGTCCGTTCTAATCTCCTGGTCTACGTAAGTGAAGCTGGTGGTCACTCCAATCTTTCTTAAAAATCCCTCGAACGAGCGGCTACCCTGACCACCTAAAAAGCCGGTGGCTACAACTTCATCTCCTAAGACCGCCAGGGAGCCGGCAACATTGATGCCTTTCCCTCCAGGCATTCTCAAGGTCGATACAGCCCGATTCAGTTTTCCCATAGATATTTCGGAAAAAAATAGAAGATGATCAATGGCGGGATTTAAGGTTACAGTTACAATCATTGAGTACCTCTTTGTTTCCCCGTTCTTTAGGGCTTAAAATTGCGCCAAAAATATATTTAAAAAACAATTTTATTATAGCACAGCTTAGTATTAATGTAAAACATTTGAAATGCTATTGATATGATACCTTTAACACCTTTTTATTGACCTTATACATTTCTATCATTTTTTTAAAATTTTAGCTTCTCATGACTGATTGACTTCCGGCGCGGTCCGGTTAAAGGCGTTGCGAACACATCCTTTGTTCTTTGACAGGCGGCCATTATTTTCAACACACAGACGAATAAAGAGATCGATAAGCCGAGTTTGTTATAAATGCCCAAGCATAACAGGCGGTTTGTGTTGCAGGCAAAAGATCTGATAAACGATCAATAAAATTATCTCTGTCTTTATTGTCTCTGAATATGTTGCGACGCTCGATTCTCTGGATGATGATGTGATGTAAAACACTGGGTACGTCCAGGCGGGCTAAT
>JAYEFW010000165.1:0-3437 GCA_034658795.1 Thermodesulfobacteriota bacterium | reverse complement strand
GAAAAAAACCCATAAATGGGAACAGTAGATCTATATCTAAAATAAGGCTTTCCTTATAACCCCCTTATATTACAGTAATTAAAATTTAGTCATTTTTTTCTTTACAGCATTATTATAGGATGTCCCGTAATCCGCAATCCAATCCGTCCCGCAATCCGTCCGTCCCGCAATCCGTCCCGCAATCGGTTCCGTCCCGCAATCGGTTCAAGAACCGCATACCGATTCTTCAGTTCTCTTCCATATTCACCGACAAGTTCAACCATCGCTTGAGTCATTTTTGACCGCATATTTGCGGGATAACGAACCAAAAGAATACCAGCCGTTGCCCGCTTGTGGGCAAATACCCACTCACCAAAATCTTTATCCTCTGTTAACAGAATCCGCCTTTCCTCAAATGCCAATTCCAAAACCTTTAAGTCAGATGCTCCCGACATGAATTCCACTATGGCCGTGACATCGTAACCGACTTGACGAAGCGCCCTTACAAACGCAAAATCGCAACTTTCATCCGCCAGAAATATCAATGGCTGATCATTCAAATGTCAGTCCCGGTTTTTAGATAAATGAACTTTTCATTCTCAATAGTATCGGCCGCATAAATTAATGCAGCCCGAATGGCTTCTAAGGTCAGGTTGGTATATCCGTCGAGCAACTCTTCGATTGTCGCTCCCTCGCCGAGTTTACGCACAATCAATTCTACAGGAATTCTTGTGCCTTTGATAACAGGTTTGCCCAGCATTACATCAGGCCTTACCTCTATCGAATTATGCACGTTCATAATTATTTTCTCCTATTAAGAAAACCACCGGAGTCACTCATTAAAAAAAAGGTGTCGCTGGTTACTTGTTAACTTGTTCTAAACAAATTCCATAAACTTTGATTTTTGTCAATTAGATTTGAGGATCTGCGCGTGGGCCTGCGGGACATCCTATGAATAAGTAACTAACTCGCTATCCAATTGATATTTATGCTATTTTAAAACCTCTTTTTTTGCCGGATGTGGTTTATTTTTGGACACCGATTAAACAGATCAAAGGGATTTAACAAGGCTGACAGGATTAACTCTCACAGGAGGCAGGCCCTCCAAAGATTATGCCATATGGCATAAATATAGGCTGGCTTGTGATAAATGGTTTTGGTTAACTGGATTTATATCATGTTTATCCTGTTATCCTGTCAAATATTTTGCCTCCGGTGAACGGTTACTTTAAAGCTTTTGATAAATAGAGGGGGGTGCGCAACTTGAATTTATTATTCCATGACAAGCGACCATTTAATATTGAATGAATTTTTAGTGACAGATGCTATGTGACCGTCAAAATAGAAGTGCTCTACAAGCCATTCTTTTTCTTTGTAGGCAATGAAGAGGTTGTCTTCATCTACAACCTTTGTAATAATGCATTTTGAAAGGTCTTTAAGACCTGCGCCCACGGCCTTGAGAACAGATTCCTTTGATGTCCAGTAACGGAAAAAAAGTTTAATTGGATCAGTATTGACAAGGCTCCATTCCTTTTCACCGGCGGTTTTACTGAACAGAGCTTCAGAACACTGCCTTATCTTTTCTATGTCAATTCCTATTCTTGTTGGTGCAACTACACCCCCGGCATAATCGGGTTTGTGTGTCAGAGACCAGTAATTTCCGTTAAAGGGCAGGGGCGCTCCGTTTTTATCCTTTAAAAGATTGCTTAAATGAACACAGCTCTTACCGGCAGATATTGCAAGTGCCTGCCTGGCGTGTTTGCTTAAACTTAAGACTTTGTCTTTACCTGCAAGTTGTCTGCTTTTTTCGGGAACCGCAAGTATAACCGGATAAATGGTTTCCAAATTTGTTCAACCTGTGTTGGTTAGTTTAGATTTTAGCTGTTAGCTCTGACCTGTAGAGTTGTTGTCCAATTGCTTTAGAATTATCCTGTAATCAGCTACTGTAGCTCCCTTTCCTTCTTCGTGCACCATAAGTGGATTTATATCCATCTCTATGATTTCAGGGTGGTTAGTTACCATATCTGAGAGACTTACAACCGATTTTTCAATTGCTTTGATGTCTGATTCAGGCCTTCCCCTGAATCCTTTAAAAATATTATATCCCTTAATACTCTTAATCATTCTGCGTGATTCATTTCTTTTAATAGGAGCAAGACGAAATACAACATCTTTAAAAAGTTCAACATATATCCCGCCAAGGCCTGCCATTAGCAATGGCCCGAAAATAGGGTAACGGTTTACGCCTAATATGACTTCATCGCCAGGCTGGGACATTTTCTGAACCAGAACGCCTTCAATAACGGTGTTTGGATTAAATTGTTTTGCTCTTTCAATGAGTTTTTGAAAAGCCTGTTTAACTTTTTCTTTGCTGTCAATCTGTAATATAACTCCTTTTGCATCGGATTTATGCTGAATCTGAGGGGAAATAATTTTCATTGCAACAGGGAATGACAGATTTTCTGCAATTTCGATTGCTTCATTTTTGTTTTTTGCAATTTGTGCCGGCAAGACGTTAAAACCATAGCATTTCAGCAACTCTAGTCCATCCAGTTCACTGAGATAGGTTTTTCCTGCTGCGAGCGAATTTTTGATAATCTCGGCTGCACGTTCTTTATTGTGTTTTAAAGTAAACTGAGCGAGGTGTTGACGGTTCAACCAGTTGGAATATTTGTAGAGAGCTCCAAATGCCTTTGCTGTATTTTCAGGAAATTTAAATACCGGTATGCCGTGTTCCTGAAGATATTTTACTCCGGAAGATACGTCGAAAATTCCCATGAAGCAGCAGAGGATCGGCTTATGTGTACGCCTGTCTATGCGAACAATAGCCTCGGCCGTTCCCAACGCATTTGTCATGGATTGAGGAGTAAGTATTACAAGGGCCCCGTCAACATTTTCATCTTTAATAACAGATGAAAGTGCGTTTTCATAACGATCCTGTGCAGCATCTCCGATAATATCTACAGGATTATAAAGATTTGCCGTTAAAGGAAGATGGCTTTCAAGGGCCTCAATTGTTTCTTCGTGGAATTTTGCAAGCTTCAGTCCGGATGAAACCGTCATGTCTGTGGCCACAATGCCTGGCCCGCCTGCGTTTGTGACTATGGCAACGCGATTGCCACCAGGAACCTTTCTGGTGAATTTTCCCGTCTCGCTTTTATTCTTGTAGGCAAGGGCAATTGCATAATCAAAAAGTTCATCAATTGAGTCAACGCGTATTATTCCCGCTTGTTTAAATATGGCGTTATATACTGCTTCTGATCCAGCCAGAGCGCCGGTATGAGATGCTGCAGCCCGGGCACCAGCAGTTGTTCTCCCTGATTTTATTACCAATATCGGCGTTGGCCTGTCGCCTGAGGTTATTTCCTTAACTGATTCGACGAACTCCAGGCCTTTTTTCAGTTCTTCAAGATAGATCATAATGACTTCCGTATCTTTGTCATCATGCATGTAGCGCA
>JAYEFW010000164.1:0-3444 GCA_034658795.1 Thermodesulfobacteriota bacterium | reverse complement strand
CTGAGTGGCAGACAGGCACAAATGCAGATGCGCAACCTTATGCAGATGAAAGCCTTTCATGGATCAAAATTCATGTAACCGTTCACGGTTTACAGTTATCGGTTCACGGTTGAAAAAACTGTGAACTGTGAACCGACAACCGTGAACGGTTACAAATTCATGAAGTAGTCGAGTAGTCAAGTCCTCAACCACTCAACTATTTTCTAACTCAACCAATATCAATAGGAGTTCTTTAAATATGAGCGATCATAATCAAGTAAAAATTACAAAAATGGATTTCAGCGGAGAGAGGCCAAAAGCGGAAAATCCTCTTAAGATACAGGATCTGACCTTTCGCGACGGCCAGCAGTCATTATTCGCCACCAGGGGACGAACCGAAGACATGATTCCTATTGCCGAAATGATGGACCAGGTCGGGTTCTGGGCTCTTGAAACCTGGGGCGGGGCAACATTTGATGCCATGCACAGATTTTTAAACGAAGACCCCTGGGAAAGGATAAGAACTTTAAAAAGATATATCAAAAAAACCCGTTTTTCCATGCTTCTTAGAGGACAGAATTTAGTTGGATACAGAAATTATGCAGATGATGTTGCCAAAGCCTTTGTTGAAAGAGCCGCACATAACGGTATTGATATATTCAGGACATTTGACGCATTAAATGATTACCGGAATTTTGAAACAGTTTTTCCTGTTATCAAGGAGTGCGGAAAACATTTTCAGGGCTGTATCTGCTATTCTCTGACAGAAAGACGGATGGGCGGAGAGGTCTATAACCTCGAATATTATGTAAAAAAAGCAAAAGAGCTTGAAGCAATGGAGGTAAATAGTATCTGTATCAAGGATATGGCAGGCTTGATGGCCCCTTATGATGCTTATGTCCTTGTTAAAGCGATTAAGGAAGCTGTATCTGTTCCTATTCATCTTCACAGCCATTTTACTTCAGGTATGTCTTCTATGACTCATCTAAAGGCGGTAGAAGCTGGTGTAGACATACTTGGCACATGTATGTCTCCTTATGGATTCCGCAGCTCACATCCTGCACTCGGGCCTCTTGTTATGACTCTTATGGGAACAAACAAAGATACCGGCTTTGATATCAAACTTCTATCATCCATTAATGCAATTCTTGAAAAGGAAATTCTCCCCAAATACCGATATTTACTGGATGATACCAAAGTTTCAATTATTGATACAAATGTTCTTGTACATCAAATTCCGGGAGGCATGCTCTCTAATCTGGTAAACCAGTTAAGAGAAATGGATGCTCTCGATAAGCTGGATAAAGTATATGCGGAACTCCCCAAAGTCAGAGAAGATCTTGGACAGGTTCCACTTGTTACTCCCATGAGCCAGATTGTTGCCACACAGGCAATTAACAATGTCCTGTTTGATGATGAAAAAGAGCGTTACAAAATGATAACAGCACAAGTAAAAGACTTATGCTATGGTCTTTATGGAAAAACACCTGCACCAATTAACCCCAAAATTCAGAAAAAAGCTTTAAAAGACTATCCAGGGGGAGAAAAGCCTATTACCTGCAAGCCTGCAAAGGTTATAAAACCCGAACTTGATAAAGCTAAAGAAGAAGTAAAGGGTCTGGCAGCAGATTTGGAAGATGTTCTTATTTATGCGCTTTACCCTGTTACCGGAAAAAGATTTCTTAAATGGAAATATGGCAAGGAAGAACCACCGGAGAAAGTAAGGCCGAGGACTATGGAAGATGTCAAGGCTGAACAGGAACTTATTAAAAAGGCCAGAGCAGGAAAGCTTGTTGAAAAGAAAGAAAAAGCGGCTCCGTTGAAAGGCAATAACTTAAGAAAATTTAATGTATTTATAGATGATGAATACTTTGAAGTTGGAGTGGAAGAAATAGGGGGATCGCCAATTGTAAGCTATATTCAGCAGGCGCAAAGCCAGATACCGCAACCCCCTTTAACAGTTGCTCCATCGCCCCGGGTTTTACCCGCAGCTCCACAACCACAGGTTCCTGCCGCACCTGTAGAGCAGCCGGCAGTACCTACAAAATCTACATCTACAGCATCCAAAAAGGCGGAAAACGATACTGAAGGGACACCGCTTAAAGCTCCTATGCCAGGCATAATTGTAAGTTACAAAAAGCAGGTGGGAGATTCTGTGAATACTGGAGAGACAGTTGTAATTCTTGAAGCCATGAAAATGGAAAATGCCCTGCCGTCTCCTGCCGGCGGTATAATAAAATCCATCAATTTTGCCGGCGGTGATTCAGTTGCCAGAAATGACATCCTTTGCGTTATTGAGTAATATTTTATGAAAATTCACGAATATCAGGCAAAAGAATTATTCAAAAAATACAAGATTTCCATTCCTGGTGGAGGCATTGCCCTTACCCCAGATGAAGCCAAAAAAATTGCCTGGAAAATAGGCGACTTCCCAATTGTCATTAAAGGACAGATTCATGCTGGAGGACGGGGCAAAGGAGGAGGCATAAAGCTTGCGGAAACAATGGAAAAAGTTGAGAGCATAGCAAAAAGAATTTTAGGCATGCTCTTAATCACTCACCAGACAGGCCCCGAAGGTAAGATAGTAAAAAAAGTGCTGGTTGAAAAGAGCCTGAAAATTGAAAAAGAGCTTTATCTGAGCATCATTCCGGACAGAGCAAGTGCAAAGATAGTTATAATTGCAAGCAAAGCCGGTGGAATGGATATTGAAGAAATTGCTGCAAACCAACCTGAAAAAATTATAAAAATCCATATTGACCCTCTTTTAGGTATCCAGCCATTTCACTGCCGTCAGGCTGCCTTTGGCCTGAAACTCCCGCCCTCTTTGATTAGACAGTTTATTTCGACATTAATAAATCTTTACAGGCTTTTTGTTGATTATGACTGCACTTTGGTAGAAATAAATCCCCTTGCAATAACAGCAGATGAAAATGTCGTAGCAATAGATACGAAAATCAACTTTGATGATAATGCCTTATTCCGGCACAAAGATATTCTCGAATATAGAGATATTGATGAAGAAGAACCCCTTGAAGTTGAGGCGTCTAAATTCAATCTCAATTATATTAAGCTTAACGGAAATGTTGGCAATATGGTAAATGGCGCCGGTCTGGCTATGGCAACCATGGATTTAATTAAACTTTATGGCGCTGAACCCGCAAATTTTCTAGATATAGGCGGCACTGCTAATGCGGAAACGGTGGAAAACGGATTCCGGATTATACTTAGTGATAAAAATGTTAAAGCAATTCTTATAAACATTTTTGGCGGAATCCTTCGCTGTGATCTGCTGGCAAAAGGGGTTGTACAGGCTGCTGACAAGGCGGAAATAAAAATCCCTGTGGTAATTCGCATGGAAGGAACAAATGTTGAAGAAGGCCGCAGGATCCTTTCTGAATCAGGCCTTAATTTTACCATTGCATCGGATTTGAAAGAAGCAGCTCAGAAGGTTACACGGCTTGTCAA
>JAYEFW010000163.1:0-3447 GCA_034658795.1 Thermodesulfobacteriota bacterium | reverse complement strand
AAAAATATACAAAAGTGCCTCTTTTTTCTTAATGCTCACTAATACGCTCAAACAGTCAGCCGTTTTAAATTTAAATGCCCGCCACCTCTAATTGTTAACAAGTTACTTTTGAGTTTTCAAATTTCTGTAAATGATAACGGCTTAATTTGCCAGGCGCTAATTTACAATATTTTTTAAATAATAATTGACATTTAATCAAGCACTTAATATACAAAACTTCATAATTGCGGATTCGCATAATAAGATATTTAATGGAACAATTTATTTTGATTATTTGAAAGTCAAAACTTACGTTTTTTACACTCATAACCAATTGATATTACTGTAAGTATAATCTACTTTTTGTGTATTTTGCGCCTTTTTACGGCTATATCAATTGAGGGAGAAGAGGTAAAATGAAAAAGGTTATTATTTTTATTGTGGTTTTAGGTTTAGTCGCTATAGGAACATCCTATTTATTAAAACCAGCGCATAAAGAGGTAAAACCTGCTAAACTGCTTCCGGCTGATACTCTGCTGATGGTCGAGCTTGTCAATCTTGAAAAGAGCATTGATGGTTTCAAATCGGGAATACTGGGACAGAAGCTTAGGGAAATTGATTTGACTGGTGTTATGCAGAATCTGGAAGTGCCAATAAAGGCAATTGAAGAGTATGAAAAAACTAAATCAGCGGTTCTTTCAACGCTTGACAGTATGTTGTTTAAAGAACTTTTTGGGCAGGAGACAGTATTGGCTGTTTTACCACCTAAGATAGATCACCTGACACCAGAAGGTTTAAAGAAAGCCCTCGGTAGCCTGGTGTTGATTTCCCGCCCTAAATCCAGCGCCGAACTTGTTGAGTTTGTCAGCCGGATTCTTACGAAAAACCTGAAATTTCAAACCGAGGTCTATGCTGGATACGAGATTAAGAGTTTTGAGCTGGATTACGATATTACCGTTCATTATTCCCTGGCTGACGGTCTGCTGGTTGCCACTCTTGACCGGCAGGCTATTAAAAACTGTCTTGATCTCAAGAAAAACCAGCAACCTTCTTTGGATCAAAACGAATACTACCAGAATTTACGCAGTAAACTTGCATCCTCCGGAACTAAAACATTTGTCTATAACAATACTAAAAAGATGTATGAGAGTATCCTTAATATTTCGCGGCTAATTATCAAAGAAGAAAAATTTTCTGATATGGAACGTTCTTTAGCCGCTTTTAACGCTTTGAAAGCAATCGGATATGCGTCATACGATGACGGCAGCGATCTGTTGCAGAGCAAAACACTGGTCATGATTGACAAAAAAGGTTTGGAACCGGTTTATGCTAAAGCATATTGTTCTAAACCTGGGGAAAACAAAACTTTGCAGTTTGTACCGGACAATACCCTCGTCTATTACTGGGCAAATAATATGTATCTTAAGTCGTTTTGGGATATATATTTTGAAAATCAATATCTGAATGATGAAGAAAAAGAATCTATGAAAACCAGTCTTGAAAAAGAAATTGGTGTCAGCTTCGATGAAGTATTTCAGGCTTTTGGCAATCAGTTTGGGCTAATTCTGACAGATATTAATACAGGAGGGCTTTTCCCAATCCCTAAATTAACTTTTTTTGTGGAAACAGCAAACCAGGATACAGCGGCAAAGCTCATGGACTCAGTAACGCAGAAATCGGGAATGGTTCTGCAGAAAGAAGAATTCAACGATATAAAGATAAACTATATTATGTTGCCCTTTGGAAATGATGTGCAGCCCGCTTATGCCTTTTTCAATGGCTTTTGTATAGTATCAATTAACCATCAGTTGATAAAGGATATAATCAGTACTTACAAGAATGATGACAACATTACTACTGACAGGGATTTTCTGGCTGTCAATAAAGGGTTAACCGATAAGAACAATAATATAATGTTTGTCAAATTTGATCAGCTTATTGATAAAATCAAAGAACTAGTCATTTTTGGAAGAAATATGATAGTGCTTAAAGATCAGGGCGAGGCGGAAAAGGCTGCTGTAGTTATAAGTGGAGTTATCAACCCGGCACTGGACGGTCTAAAGATGTATAGAACCATTGGTTCACGTACCTTTACCAAAGAAGATGAAATCGAAGCAAATATATATTACAAGATTGATAGATAATTATACCATTTTTCAGGTTCCAGGGCTATTTGATTAAAGAGAAATTCCTTTTATTCACCATATTCTATCACCCTGTTTCTTCCCTCATTCTTGGCCATGTAAAGGGCGCTGTCCGCCTTTTCTATCATGGCATCGAGAATATGAGGTATGTCTTTTTTGTTTCCTGCCGGGACGGCGCTTGTTAAGCCAAGGCTTATGGTTATATCCAGCTTGTTGTCACCTATTTTAAAGGGCTTGTTGGAGATTGAGGCGCGGATTCTCTCTGCAATTTTTTTTCTGGATTCGTCCTCTACTCCCGGCACTCCGATGAGAAATTCCTCTCCGCCGTATCTGCCGATGACATCGTATGACCTCAGTGCGGCCTTTAACCTGTCTGATATTTCGATCAGGACCATGTCGCCTGCGGTGTGTCCCAGGGTGTCGTTGACCCTTTTGAAGTAGTCAATGTCTATTATGATCAGGGAGTAGTGGTTTTTTTCACGGGACGCGCGGCATATTTCTTTTTCAAGACGTCTGAAAAGTTCTCTTCTGTTCAAAAGTCCGGTAAGTGGATCAGTAATGGCCAGGATATGTAGCTTCCTGTTTGCGTCGTTCAGCTTGTGCTCAAGAACTGAAATTCTACTGGCCACCCTGATGCGGGAGACAAGTTCTTTCCTGGCAAAGGGTTTTGTCATGTAATCGTCGCCGCCTGTTTCAAGTCCCTTGACGATGTCTTCTATACCCCGCTTTGATGTCAGAAACAGGATATAGACGTAATGCGTGACAGAGGCTTTTCTTATCCGCCGGCAGAGTTCAAGGCCGTCCATTTCCGGCATCATCCAGTCAAGAAGAGCAATGTAGATATTGTCCTTTTCTTTTTGAAATATACTCCACCCCTCGTAGCCGTCTCTCGCTTCCAGCACTTCGTAACCTTGGCTTTCGGCTGTTTTTTTTATGATCAGACGCGTGCTCAGATTATCTTCCACAATGAGCGCTTTCATTTTTCCTCCCAACCTGGCATTGAGATAAAATTATTAAACCTTTCAAGCTCCTCTTCAAGCTCCTTTAAGGTTTTATCCGCTCCCTCGATATTTTTCGATTTGCCCATCTTCTCAAGCTTGTGGGAAAGTTCGTATACGTAGGTCAGCCCCATGTTGCCCGAAGATCCCTTCAGGGAGTGGGCGGTCTTATCAAGGGCATTAAAATTTTTTTCCTTTATTGCCCGGGATATCTCTGCCAGTTTTTCAGGACAATCGGTCTTGAATATTTCGATTAGCTCCTTTAGAAATTCTATATCTCCATCAGTTATTTCCCGTGCGTGATCCATGTCAAACATTGGTTTGTT
>JAYEFW010000162.1:0-3452 GCA_034658795.1 Thermodesulfobacteriota bacterium | reverse complement strand
TCCACGGCCCCTATCTCTTTTTGAATATAAGGTGACTTGGTTATACCGACACCATGTTCGCCTGAAATAGTTCCGCCCATCTCGAGTGTATATCCAAACAGAGCTTCAACTGCGGCTTCTGCCTTTTTAAGCTCTTCTTTATTCTTTTTATCAAGCATTATATTAAAATGAATATTTCCGTCGCCGGCATGGCCGAAACTCACCATAACAAGTCCGGTTTTTTTTCTTAATTCATCTATTTTTTTTACCATATCAGGTATCTTGTTTCTGGGAACTACGATATCTTCATTAATCTTATCCCGGCCATATCTAAACAAAGCCGGCGAGATCGCCTTTCGGGCTTTCCAGAGTTTAGCGGCATCCTCTTTAGTCCTGGCTTTTTCAACATTCGCAGCCCCCTGAGAAATACAAAGTTTTTTTATCTGATTTATTGCAATTTCTACCTCTTTCTCTTTTCCATCGACATCAATTAAAAGCAATGCCTCAGAATTAACAGGCAGTCCCATATTAAGATACTCTTCAACACATCTAATTGAAGCATTATCCATATATTCTATGGTTCGCGGTATTATGCCATATCGAATGATCGCTGAAACCGCCTTTGCAGCGGTTTCCATATTATTAAAAACAGCGGTCATAGTACTGACTGCCTCGGGAAGTGGTAAAAGCCTGAGAGTCATTCGCGTAATTACCCCTAGCGTCCCTTCTGATCCAATAAAAAGCCGGGTCAGGTCATAACCCACTACCCCCTTGGCTGTACTTACTCCGGTATTTATAATTTCTCCAGTTGGAAGAACCGCTTCTATCCCAAGCACGTAATCACGGGTAACCCCATATTTAACTGCACGTGGGCCTCCTGCACATTCTGCCAGGTTGCCGCCCAGAGTACAAAATTCAGAGCTTGAGGGATCCGGGGGATAAAAAAGATTTTCCTTTTCAACAGCTTCATGAAAACGGCCAGTCACAACACCCGGCTCAACACTGGCAATAAAATTTTCCTTATCTATTTTTAGAATACGGTTAAAGCGGGTCATAGCAAGAATAATCCCACCCTTTACAGCAAGAGATCCTCCTGTCATCCCGGAACCGGCCCCTCTTGGGATAACAAAAAAACCATCTTTATTGGCGAGCTTTAGAATAGCGGAAATTTCCAGGGCATTTTGCGGGAACAGGACTGCGTCAGGCAGATAAGCCTGCGCAGTTGCATCATAAGCATAGCATACAAGGTCCTCCTTAGCTCTGCTGAAATTGGACTTGCCTGCTATATCTTTAAGCTTTTTAAAAGTTTTATCACTAAGCGCCATTGAAAGTTAGCCAGGTCGATGTGAAGATTTGTGAAAAAGCCATTAGCTGTTAGCTGGATGTATTATCTGTTTGATTAAAGCTATTAGCCATTAGCGGTTAGCTCTTAGCTAAAGGCTAACTGCTAAAAGCTAACTGCTAAAAAAGTTCGATTTGAAAATAGCATCCAACTAACTGTAACCTCAGGTATTTTGAGGTTTCGTTCAGGCACTAGTTAGGGCTCGGTCAGAATTTGTTTGATTCAAGTTTTTTGCTAAAAATTTCCACCTGTCTTTGCAGAGTTCCTTTTTCTTTTAGCCCTCGTTCAACGACACCAATGGAATGAAGGGCTGTAGCATGATATCTGTTGAAACTTTTACCAATTGTCTGAAGAGGTGAATCCGTATATCTCCTTGAAAGATAAATCGCTATTTGTCTTGGACGAACAAAGTTTTGTTTTCGGGAACTCGAAATAATATCTTTTATGCTGATATTGAAATGCTTGCAAACAAGTTTCTTAATGATATCTATTGTAATATTTTTACGTTGCCTGATTATATTATGGGTTACACTTTCCGCAAGCTCAAGGTCGATCGGCACTCCAAGAATCGAGGACTTGGCTGTAACTCCTATAAGTCCGCTCTCAAGCTGCCTGACATCCGCTGTCAGTTCACTCGCTAAATATTCGATTACTTCCCCAGGTAAATCATACTCATTGTTTTTCGATTTTTTTTGTAGTATTCTGACTCTTGTCCTGAAACCAGGAGGGTCAATATTTGAAATAAGACCGTATGAAAACCGGGACATCAACTTTGCATCAAGCTTAGGAATATCGGAAGGAAGGTAACAGCTTGAAAAAATTATTTTCTTGTCTGCCTCAAAAAGATAATCAAGAATGAAAGCCAGCTCGATCTGTGTACGCTCCTTTCCGGTTAAACAATGCACATCTTCAAGAAGCAATACATCACATTCATTCCTGTATTTTTGCTTGAATTTATCAATTGAACCATTTCTAAAAGAATTAACCATTTCACCGGTAAAATCTTCTGCGGTTATATAATATACACGTTCCGTTGGATATTGAGATAATATATGGTGACCAACAGCCTGAGAAAGATGGCTTTTCCCCATTCCGGTCTTTGATAATAAAAATAAAGAATTTTGCTGCGAATTCTTTTTTGAAGCAAGGTCAAGTGCCGCTAAATAAGCAAAGTCATTATTGTTGCCGACAACAAACTGATCAAAAGTAAAATCTTTTCTTAACAGGCGGCCATTATATGGACGTACATTAACCCCGGGCAAAGGTAGCTGGATACTATTATCCTTTTCAAAACCTGAGTTCCCTTTTTTAAACTTTTTGCGGGAAATATCGAGTCTAAGGGTGTATGCTTTTCCGGAAGTTCTTTTTATTTCTGTTTTTATAATTGAACCATAGTGGTCAAGAATACGTTTTTTTGAAAAAGTATTTGCACATGAAAGTACGATACGGTTTTCTTTACATTCCATAAACTCCACAGGCTCAATCCACATTCTGTAACTGTGTCCAGGAATTTGTTTTTTAATCGATAATTTTACTTGTTCCCATATTTGTTTCATAGAGTGTTACAATCCATATTCCAAAAAAAAGGTTAATAATATTAAAAATAGAAGAAATAACTTTGCAAACTATAAAAAATCAGACTGTTTGGAAGAAATATTATTGGTTAGAAAGGTTTCAATAGCTCTTTTGATAAATATAACTTATGGAAAATATTCAAACAGAAATTTAAAAAAGATTTTGAACCATATAGAAGGATCTGTTTAAGAACTTGAAAATTTCTGGTAAAACCCGTTTGAGAATTTAATGGCCTGATTAAGCTATCCGAACTTTTCTGTCAAACCTGAAGAATAATGTTTTACACTTATTTGTTGAAAAGTTATTAACAATTTATAGTCATCTGTTTTTATTAATCTATCTTTTAATCATACAGGCAACTGCTTCTAAATACAAACATTTTTGCAATGAGATTTTTCTTCAACTATTTTATGCAGATCCATCATTATCAGCATGATTCTTTACAATAATGTTCTATTCAAAAAGCTTGCTAATGCTTTCATTATCTTTAATTTTTAAAAAAAAATCACCTTGTATCTCTGTTGAATAAAATATCTTAAAAATCATCATATAGTTA
>JAYEFW010000161.1:0-3491 GCA_034658795.1 Thermodesulfobacteriota bacterium | reverse complement strand
TTTAGGCACTTTTTACTCATCTATACTATCAAGTTAGCACCCTTAATGCCAAATGCCAGAGGGTAAAATGTATATTAAATGCTGGGGATCAAGAGGTTCCATTCCTGTATCAGGGAAAGATTATATTAAATACGGCGGCGATACAACCTGTCTGGAAATAAGAAGCAAAAACAATGATATAATTATCGTTGATACCGGCACTGGAATTCGAAGGCTTGGGAACCAGTTAATAAAAGAAAGTCTATATAAATATAATATTATCTTCACACATGCCCACTGGGATCATATAATGGGTTTCCCTTTTTTTAAACCGCTTTATTCCAAACATGCTGAATTCCGAATGCACGGATGCCCATTTCACGGTATCTTTGTAAAAAATATGCTTTCAAAAATTATGGCTCCGCCTTATTTCCCGGTACGGGATTCTGATTTAAGGGCAAAAATATCCTATGAAGAAGCATGTCAAACAAAATTTGAAATAGGATCCGTCACAATAATACCCATCCCCATCAGTCACCCTAACCGGGGTAGTGGATATAAATTCATTGAAGACGGGAAATCTTTTGTTTTTCTTACAGACAATGAGCTGGGTTTTATCCATCCTGGAGGTCTGGAGTATAAAGAATATCTTAAATTCTCTTATGAAGCGGATCTGCTTATTCACGATGCGGAATATACACCTAATGAATATAAAACAACTATTGAATGGGGACACTCGGCATATACCGATGCGCTGAATCTTGCTTCTGAAGCCGGAGTAAAGAAATTGGGGCTTTTTCATATTAATCAGGAAAGAACTGATAGTGAAATGGATAAGATTGTTGAAGATTGTATGAAAAGCATAGCTGAAAAAAACCATAAGGTTGAATGCCTCGCAGTAACTGGCAACATGAGTTTCGTATTATAAATTAGCGCACCTTCGGTGCGAACATAACTAAAGTGAGCTAAAGTGCCTAAAGTTAAGGAATGCTGATAAAAACTTTTTCATTAACACCACCCTCTTTACAAGATAATACTGCGGATGCTGAAAGGCTGATAAAGGCTCTAAAACCTTATCTTGAAACCGATGCCGTAGATATTGATCTTTATTTATTAAGGCAGCTTCCTGATCTTCTCAGAAAATGGAACTATAATATCCGCTGTATCTTTTTAAAAGACCGCACAAGATGGATTCTTACAGGTATCACCAGCTCAATAGATACAATTCCTATTGCAGGCCTGGCCGTTGACTTAGGCACCACAAAAGTTGTTCTACGCATCATAGACCTTTCAACAGATCAAATTCTTGCCGAACATACCTTTGACAACCCCCAGATAGCTGTTGGGCCTGATATATTAACCAGGATACATTACTCTGATCAGGATGAAGGGCTGAAAAAGATAAACAGACTGATTATAGATGGTCTCAATCAAATGATTGAGAAATCGTGCAGCTTATGCAACATTAAACCTGATAATATATACGCTGTTTCTGTAGCAGGTAATACTGCTATGACTCATCTTTTTATGGGGCTTAATCCATATTGGATAATACGAGAACCGTATATTCCTGTCGTAAACAAGCCCGGCCTTATTAAAGCGAAAGAATTGGGCATTAATGTTAACCCTCTTGCGAGAGTTATTATATTCCCGAATGTCGGCAGCTACTTTGGAGGCGACCTGATAGCAGGTATTCTTTTCTCGGGTATTGATAAAAAAGAAGACGTATCCATTTTAGTAGATGTTGGGACAAATGCAGAGGTTTTGCTCGGTAATAAACACTGGCTTGTAGCATGCGCCGGTGCGGCAGGCCCAGCCCTCGAAGGCGGTGTAACCAGGATGGGAATGCTGGCTGGTCCCGGAGTTATTGATCGGATTACAATTGACCCGGTTACTTTTAACATTAAAGCTCATACAATAGGAGATGAGCCTCCGAGAGGAATATGCGGGTCAGGACTGATAGACCTTGCGGCCTGTCTCTTTCTTTATGGCATTATCGACATCCGCTGCAAGTTTGTGCCGGCAATGTGCGGTAACAGGCTGAAAGATAAAGATGGCATGAAATATTACGTGGTAGTGCCTGCAAACAAATCCGGAACAGGGTCTGATCTTATAATCAGCCAGGCGGATCTTGACAGCCTGATAAGCTCTAAGGCCGCAATGTATACAATACTTGAAACTATTACTTCTTCGGTAGGAATGTCGCTTAAAGATCTTTCTACATTTTATGTGGCCGGCACCTTTGGTTTTTATATCAATCCCAAATCAGCGATTTCCATTGGAATGCTTCCCGACTTGCCTGTTGATACCTACAAATCATTAGGCAACAGTTCATTGGGCGGAGCAACAATGGCAATCACATCAAATGATTGCCTAAATGAAATTGATAATATCAGAGACAAAATAACCTATCTGGAGTTAAACGTAAATCAGGAATTTATGAACAGATTCAGTGCCGCCAAGTTTCTACCTCATACGGATAACTCGCTTTTCCCTTCAGTTAAACCTAATAGACTTTCAGATAAATAATTTCACTGTGTTATCAGTCGTCGACGTATAACTAATACGCCTTCCTCCTTCCGGCCTTGTGAAATTAATTATCTGAAAGTCTATTAGTTGAACCACAAAGAATTATAATCCCGCATTCCCCTCTTTCCCTTATGTACTATCCTGAAACTATGTAAAAAATATAATAGAATTTATGTAATTTATTTCTCAATTTCACATATTTTCTATGAATTAGCATAGCTATTCTTGCCGTGCAATTGATGTAACTATTTAATATCTAAGGAATTACTGCATAATAATATTAATGGCATATTTTTTGCTTAAAAAGGCATATGTCCTGTAGGTTTAAAATGGAAGGCCATCTGTATTAACACATAAGGGAGCACTCATGAAACATGAAAGAGAAAAACTCTTGAGCATTGCCTTTGATGCGATTTGTCATGGCATATCTGTGCTTGACAGCGATTTAAACATACTTCTGGTCAACAAAACAGTTGAAAAATGGCACTCCCATATCCTCCCTGTCTTAGGTAGAAAATGTTACGAAGCCTACCATGGAAAAAGTAAATGTTGTGAGTTTTGCCCTGCGGAAACATCTCTCAAGAACCATAGTGTTCAGCACGAAATCGTGCCCGTGGTTGAGGTGGATGGAGCGGAGGGATGGCGGGAGGTCAGCGCTTTTCCTGTTTTTGGTCAAAACGCAGACCTGACAGGTGTCGTTGTATGTGTTCGAGAGATTAAAGGCCGAAAAGAGGCAGAAGATCTGCAAAAAGAATACTGCGAGTTAGAAAAACGTCTTCATGAACGCACAATAGAGCTTTCAAAAACCAAAAAAGAACTACAGGCGGCAATATCCGGTCTCAAGAAGGCTGAGAAATTGTTGATTGTCGCAGTATTATCCCGAGGCTATGTCATGTTATTTTACCTGCATAGTATAAGGTAGAGCCCGACAGTAATAAAACCACCGGGCTCCAAGCAGACAGCAGTCTACCGCACTGAGTTAT